>JBATOB010000332.1:0-13551 GCA_049290655.1 Chromatiaceae bacterium
GGTCCAGGCTGAGGGTCACCTGACCGCGATGCAGATAGGCCTGGACCCGCAGGTCCGGCCGCTCCCGGTCCACGCTGGGGCGCTCTCCAACCCGGGCACGGAAGCGATCGACAATGGCGTCCTTGACCCGCAAGGCCCCAAATTGGCTGTGGCTGATGCCGCCCTCCGCCCCGTCGAACTGGATGGCGAAGGTGCCGCGCAGGGGGAGATGCTCCTCCCAGGGGAGGGCGCTGGCCCCGGCGTAAAGGCTGTCGCTGTCGGTGGCCGGGAAGCTGGTCAGCGGCAGCAGCACCCGATTGGCGACCCGCGACCAGAGGCAGGCGCGGTAGGCGTCCGCGACCGAGCCCGAGAAGCGGGCACCGCCCCGGGCCTCCTTGACCGAGGGGAGGCCGAGGTCGCGCAACTCATCGGCAAGCAGGGATTCCAGATGCCGAGGGGCAGTGGCAAAGAAGTCGGGCATGGCGGGGCTGGTGCTGACAAGGGGCTGGCATGAGGCGCATCGAAGGATGACATCTTACGGCTTTTACTTGCCGATTGATGTGTTAACGGCCAATATTGGCGCCTGTTAACCCCAATTCGGACCGCACGCTTTCCCGCTGGCCTGCCGATCCGCCTTCACGCAGGTCTCGTCGTCCTGGCGGTTGAGGCTGGCCGGAGAAGGTGAAGGATGCCCCAGCCTACCTGGGCTTGGCCGCGTCCTTGGTGAAACTGTCGCCGTGGCCGATCCGGGTTATACTTCAAATCCCTTTGTTAACTTCCGCCTCCATATCCGAGCAGCCCATGGACGCCGATTTACTCCGCATCATCCTCGCCGTGCTTGGCGCCCTGGTTATCGCCGGGCTCTACTATTGGGAGCAGCGCCGCCGCCATCGGGACGAAGACGTGGAGGAAGCGGACCCGGACGAACTGGATCACCAGGGCTCGGATGCCGGAGGCGGGAGGCCCAAGGCCGACCGCGACAATATTGACACGAAGCGGGAGCCCCGGCTGGGAGTCTGGGGCCAGGATGATGGGGACCTGGACGCCGAGGAGGGCGAAGGCGTCGAGGGCGACCCCGGGCTTCAGTCCCGGGGCAGGGCCGAGGCGACCCACTTCAATTTCTTCAAGCCCGATCCGGACCTCGCCGAGGAGTCTTTCCCGCCGGGTCCCATGCTCCTGGTGCTGCACGTAGCTGCCCGCGGCCCTCATTTCGAGGGCGCATCCATTGTTCATGCCGCCCGCATTGCTGGCCTGGAGCCTGGCGACCAGGAGATTTTCCATTGCAAACTGGGCGATGAGCATCATACCGAAACCCTTTTCAGCATGGTCAACATGGTCAAGCCCGGCACCTTCCCCTTCGGCGCCATGGCGGAATTCGAGACCCCGGGCCTGACCCTCTTCGCCCAGATCGATGGTCAAGCCGGCGACCCCGGTCGTCTGGAGGAACTACTCGGCACCGCCCACAGCCTGGCCAATGACCTGGGCGGCGAACTGCGCGACGACCGGCGCCAGCCCCTGACCGCCGAGGGCGAGGAGCGGTTGCGCCAGCGCGTCATGGCCTTCATCACCCACCGGATGGCGGAGTAGGAGGGGATGGCCCCGGCGGAGGACCCGTCCAGCCGGGCGGAGGCTTTGCGCCGGCTCATCGATTACCACGACTACCGCTACTATGTACTGGATGATCCGGAGGTTCCGGATGCCGAGTACGACCGCTTGTTGGGGGAACTCCAGGCACTGGAGGCCGCTCACCCCGAACTGATTAGCCCGGAGTCGCCGACCCAGCGCGTAGGTGGACAGCCGCTGGCTGCCTTCGCTACGGTGGCGCATCGGGTGCCCATGCTCTCGCTCAAAAACGCCATGGATGAGGCCGAGATGCGGGCCTTCGATCAAAGTATTCGCAAGGAGCTGGGTAGGGAGTGGGTCCGCTACGTGGCCGAGCCTAAGCTTGATGGCCTGGCCATCAGTTTAACTTATGAAGATGGCATCCTGACTCTGGCCGCCACCCGCGGCGATGGTCATCTCGGCGAAGCCGTGACGGCGCAGGTCCGCACCATCAAGGCCGTGCCCCTGCGTCTGCGCGGCGAGGGCTGGCCCGGCCTCTTGGAGGTGCGCGGCGAGGTCTTTCTGCCCAAATCCGGGTTTGAGGCCATTAACGAGCAGACCCGGCGGGAGGGTGGCAAGGTCTTCGCGAATCCACGTAATGCCGCCGCGGGTAGCCTGCGCCAACTGGATCCCCGCATTACCGCCCAAAGGCCCCTAACCCTCTATTGCTACGGTTTCGGCGCCGTCGAGAGGGGGTCATTGGCGCTCACCCAGAGTGCCAGTCTCGAGCGTCTGAGGGGCTGGGGTCTGCCCGTGTCGCCCAAGTTGCAGGTGCTGGAGGGCATCGAGGCCTGTATCGCCTATCACGTGGCCATGGGCGACCAACGTGCTGGCCTCGACTACGACATCGATGGGGTGGTTTTCAAGGTTGATTCCCTGGCGGATCAGGAACGGCTGGGCTTTGTTGCCCGCGCCCCGCGTTGGGCGGTGGCCTATAAGTTCCCGGCCATGGAAGCGTTGACAATGGTCGAGGCGGTGGAATTCAACGTGGGCCGCACCGGTGCCGTGACCCCTGTGGCGCGCCTCAAGCCGGTTCAGGTTGGCGGCGTCTCCGTTGCCAACGCTACCTTGCATAATATCGACGAGGTGTGGCGCAAGGATGTCCGCCCGGGCGATACCGTTTTTGTCCGTCGCGCCGGCGATGTCATTCCCGAGATCGTGCGCGTGCTCCTGGAACGCCGGCCCAAGGGTGCCGCCCCGGTGGCCCTTCCCACAACTTGCCCAGTCTGCGGCTCGGCGGTCATCAAGCCCAAGGGCGAGGCCGTGGCCCGCTGTGTCGGTGGCCTCTATTGTCCCGCCCAACGCAAAAGGGCTATCCTCCACTTCGCCTCCCGGCGGGCCATGGACATCGGGGGCCTGGGGGAGGAATTGGTGGACCAGTTGGTCGAGCGGGACTTGGCGCGGGACCCCGCGGACCTCTATGCCCTGCGTCACGAAGACCTGGCCAGCCTGGATCTCATGGGCGACAAGTCCGCCCAGAACCTGCTCGCCGCCCTGGAGCGCAGTCGCACCACCAGTCTGGCACGTTTTATTTTCGCCCTCGGCATCCGCGAGGTGGGGGAGGCCACGGCCCTGGCCTTGGCGGATCACTTCGGTGACCTGGAGCCCCTGATGGCGGTGAGCCTGGTGGACCTGGTATCCCTGCGCGGCGTCCCTGGTCTGGGTCCGGCCAAGGCCCAGGCGGTTGCCGGTTTCCTAGACCGTCATCCCGGGTTGGCGCCGGACGCCGGTGAAGATCTGGCGGACTGGCTGGCGAGCCAGTCGATTCCGGGCATCTCTCCGCGCATGGCCGAGGCCATCGTGGCACGTTTCCCGACCCTGGAGGCCTTGCGTCGGGCCGGCCCCGAGGACTTGGAGAACCGCAAGCAGGTCTTGGTGGCCGGGATTGGCGATAAGGTGGCGGACCAGATCGTGCGCTTCTTCGCTCAGCCCCACAATCAGGAGGTCATCCGCAAGCTCCTGGCCGCCGGCATCCAATGGCCCGTGGCCGGGGGAGGCTCCCATTCCAAGGCCAATCATAAGCCATCCCTCGTGGGCCGCACCTTCGTCATCACCGGTACCCTGAGCCGGCCCCGAGACGAGATCAAGGACCGGCTCCTGAGTCTGGGGGCCAAGGTGAGCGGCAGCGTTTCCGCTAAGACCGATTTCCTCCTGGCGGGCGAAGCGGCGGGTTCCAAATTGGACAAAGCCTTGAGTCTGGGGGTTCGAGTCATCTCCGAGGCGGAGCTGGAGGCCTTGCTAGCCAGCGGTCACCACTAGGCAATCTTTGGATCCCGACGGGTCCCAGTCTACTGGTAAAAATCCATTGGCGATGTCGGCTTGGCATGGAAACTGAGACGGAAGTCGCCATATCGGGCCTGGTCCAGGTGGGGTTTGGAGAAGGCCCTGAATGCCCTGTTCCCCATGAGCAGGGCTGGGGCGAACCGCCCGTCTTGAACCTTCACCGGCCGGGGCAAAGCTTGCCACCGGGAACCTTATCGATTTTCTCCCTGAGGCTTAGATGCAAGATCTGACGAAAGAGCAACAAATCCTGGTGGCCATGCGTAAGACGCTGGCGGCGATTATCCGGGACGTTACCCCCCCGCCGGGGATGAAGCATCCTCTGTCGGCGGGGACCATCGAGGACGTGCGCCAGTGCCTGGCCCTGATCTCGGCGCGGGAACGGGAATGGGCGGATCAGCAGGGGCGCGTCACCGAGCGGCCCTACTACACGGATGAGCCCCAAGCGGCGCAAGTGGTCTCGATGGCCGGCCTGGGCAAGAGCCGCAAACCGAATTGATCTTGGACCGATGCCTGGACACCCAGCGCCGTGGCGGCCCCAGGCGCGGATAAGGGGATGCCCTGAGTGCCCAGCGTCGAGGAATTACTGGCCATCGATCGGGCCCATGTCTGGCATCCCTACACCTCGACCCTGAATCGGGACCCTGTCTATGCCGTGCGCGCCGCCCACGGCTGCCGCATCGAACTCATGGATGGTCGGGTCCTCATCGATGGCATGTCTTCCTGGTGGTGCGCCGTCCATGGTTATAACCACCCGGTTCTCAACCAGGCCGTCCGGGACCAGCTCGATCAGATGGCCCACGTCATGTTCGGGGGCCTCACCCATGAGCCGGCGGTGTCCCTGGTGGCACGGCTGGTGGCCCTGACGCCCGAGCCCCTCCAGCATGTCTTCCTCTGTGATTCCGGCTCGGTGGCGGTGGAGGTGGCCATCAAGATGGCTATCCAATACCACCAAGCCCGGGGCGAGCCCGGACGCCACCGCCTGCTGACCCTGAGATGCGGCTACCACGGGGATACCCTTGCCGCCATGTCGGTGTGTGACCCGGTCACCGGCATGCATCACCTCTTCTCTCACCTCTTGCCTCGCCAGCTTTTCGCCCCGGCCCCGGCTTGTCGTTTCGGCGAGCCCTGCCAGGACGCCGATATCGCCGCGTTCGAGGCCCTGTTGCGGGGGCACCGCCAGGAGTTGGCGGCCGTCATCCTGGAGCCAATCGTCCAGGGCGCCGGGGGCATGCGCTTCTATGCCGCTGATTACCTGCGGCGGGTGCGCGAGCTGTGCACCCAGCAGGGTGTGCTCCTCATCGCCGACGAGATCGCCACCGGTTTTGGCCGTAGTGGCCGCCTCTTCGCCTGCGAACACGCCGGGATAGCCCCCGACATCATGACGGTTGGCAAGGCCCTGACGGGCGGCTACATGACTTTGGCCGCCACCCTGGCCAGCGCCGAGGTGGCCGAGACCATTTCTTCCGGCAAGCCGGCCGTCTTCATGCATGGGCCCACCTTTATGGGCAACCCTCTCGCCTGTGCCGTGGCCAACGCCAGCATCGACCTCTTGTTGGGGCGCGGCTGGCATGAGGAGGTGCATCGCATCGAGGCGGGCCTCGCTTCCGGATTGGCATCCTGTCAAGGGCTCCCCGGCGTCACCGAGGTGCGGGTGCTGGGGGCGATTGGCGTGGTGGAAATGACAAGGCCCGTGGTCATGCGCGACATTCAGCGCCGATTTGTCGATCGTGGCGTCTGGGTCCGTCCCTTTGGGCGGCTGGTCTATCTGATGCCACCCTATATTGTCAGCGATCAGGAGCTGGAGTGGCTCTGCGCCGTGACGGTCGATATAATCAGTGAAAACAGCGGCTAGAGTCTCGGAAAGCGCTCAAGCCCACCAAGGTCGTCCGGCAAGTGGCCCAAATCTGCCGGTTCGTCGATATCCACCAGTTCGTCTCCTATCCAGACCCGCCAGCCCAAGGCCTGGATGCGCGCCAGGGTCAGGCTGGTGACCACCGCCGTGCTCCAGGGTAGGTCCGCAAACAGGCTGGGATCAAAGGTCCGCAAGCCCAACAGCACATAGCCCCCGTCCCGGGCCGGGATCAATGCGGCCTCATGATCCTCCAGGGCCTCGGCGGCTTTCCGCAGGCGCTGGGCGGATAAGCCAGGGCAATCAGTGCCAATCAGGAGTACCCGCCCGTCAAGATCCAGGTGTCGCCGCGCGGCTCGGGCCAGCCGCGCGCCCAGGTCACCATCCCCCTGATCACTCGTCTCCAGGCGGCTGGCTGCCAAGCCGCCCGTCCTGAGTAACGGCTCGGAAATCACCGGCGCGGTTGCGGCGGGCCGGCTGGTCCATGCGGGTCTGAAGGTCACCCTGCCTGAGTCACGGGTTCCTGAATCCTCACTGATCCCCAGGGACAGATCCCAGCTAGCCCAATCGGGGTGTGTGAGTGGGGGAGAGGCGCACAACTCCACCGACCCCAGGTCCGCCGCCATCGCCTGCGTCAGGGTGTGCCGCAACAGGTGGCTGGCGAGCCGCGCCGCGCCAGTCGCCCCCAGGGCGGGGATGAGCCGGGTCTTGACGCGACCCGGGACCGGGGCCTTGGCAAAGATCAGGATGCGGACCGGGCTCACCGCTAGAACCCAGCCCGTAAAGGAGGGGCTGGCGGCTGGGCCGGGAGGCGATAGCGCCCGGCCAGGGACTCCGCCGGCACCCCGCGCCAATAATCGAAGCGCAACCACCACATGAGCAGGATGGTGCGCCAGGGCCCTTGGGACTCCCAGCGCCGGCCGGAGGTGGTGACCCGCTGCCGCAGACAGGCGGGCGGGCCAAGGCGCTTGAGGCGCCTGGAGAGGGCGATGTCTTCCATGAGCGGTAGGTCAGGGAAGCCCCCCAAGGCGGCGAAGGTGTCGCGCCGCACGAAGATGGCCTGATCGCCGGTGGCAATACCGGTGAGCCGGGAGCGCCCATTCATGAGGGCGGCGACGACCCTCAGCACCCAGGGTCGGCCGGCGATGCGGACATCGAAGCGCCCCCATAGCCGGTGTTGCAGGGCGTCGCTAACGAGGGCGCCAGCCCCCTCCGGCAGGTGGGTGTCGGCATGTACAAACACCAGGGCCTCGCCCTGGGCCTGGGCCGCCCCGGCGTTCATCTGGCGGGCGCGGCCCCGGGGGGCGGTGATGACCCGGTCCACCCTGGGGGCGGCCAAGGTGGGGGTGCCATCGGTGCTGCCGCCATCGACCAGGATGACCTCGTGGCCCAGGGTGCGCAGCGGTTGGAGGCGCGCCAGGGTAGCCGGGATGCTCGCTGCCTCATCCAGGGCCGGCAGGATGAGCGACAGCCTCATGGGGCCGGCCCGGGAGCGACCAGGACCCCGCCGCAACTACTGCCCTGACCCGCGGTACAGCCATAGCAATGATCGGCGATGACGATGGGGCCCCTGGCAAAATCGGTATCCAGCAGGTCGCGCAGGTAGGGATACTGGCGCCCCTCGTCACCTGGGTCGACCGGGGCCAGCCCCAGCCCCAGTTGCTGATTGAAGTCGCAGTCGAACAACCGGCCCCGCCAGTCCACGCTGATCAAATCCCGACACATGACCTGTTCCAGGTTTGCGGGGTGGAAGCTGTCCTTGAGCAGGGCCATGTAGTCGCCAAACTGGCCCTGGGAGATGAGGGTGCTGCCAAATCGCTTGATGGGCATGTTGGTCAGGGCATAGAGCCGGTTGAAGGTGATGCCGTGGCGGGCTTGCAGCTCCCGCTTGTAATCCGTCTCCAAGCCTGTTTGTTCCGGCGGCAGGCTAGCCCCGCCCGGGTTGTAGATCAGATGCAGGTCGAGGCCACTGCCGGGCTGACCGTAACCCAGGTCATTCAGCCGCTTGAGTCCCGCGATGCTGCGCTGATAGACCCCCGCGCCGCGCTGGGTGTCCACGTTGTCCTCCAGATAGCAGGGCAGCGAGGCCAGGACCTCTACCTTCTGGGCGGCGAGAAAGTTCGCCAGGTCCTCGAACCCCGGCTCGGAGAGGATGGTCAGGTTGCAGCGGTCGATGACCTTCGCGCCAAGGACGCGCGCTGCCGTCACGAGCCAGCGAAAGCGTGGGTGCAGTTCGGGGGCGCCGCCCGTGAGGTCGAGCGTGGGCAGATCCCGGGCGGCGAGCACCTGGGGGATCAAGCCGATGGTGGCGTCGTCCATGGCCTCGGTGCGTCTGGGACCGGCGTTGACATGGCAGTGCTGGCAGCTCTGGTTGCAGCGGTAGCCCAAATTCACCTGGAGGGTCGCCAGGCTACGTCGGCGCAGGGGCGGAAAGTCGGTGGCGCGTAGCAGGGGCAGGGTGTCAAGCATGGGGCGACGAGCCTCTCGGTTCTAATGTTGATTTTCCGGGTGAAAGATGCAAAAAAAGTGGCTCAGGCCCAGTGACCTTCGGACCCGCATGGACCCGTCGGCACGCTGAAGAGGCTCCGGATTTTTCTGAACCCCTTCTGATTAAGGGCGGCCACGAGGGCGCCTCGGGCCGCTTGACCAATCACCGGGGTGGGCCGCCACCCCCCGAGTGGGACCTGGGGCTGCTCATCACCCTGGCTCTCCCGCCAATACTTCCTTGACCAGCGTCACGGCCCGGTTGAGCAGGGCCTCATCCGTGTAAAAGTGCGGTGAAAAGCGGATGCCCCCGCCCCGCAGGGCGCAGATGACGCCCCGGGTCTGGAGTCCGCGCCACAGGCTGGGGTGATCGGCCCCCGGGACGCGGAAGGTGAGGATACCCGCGTGTCGCTCGGGGGCGCGGGGGGTCAGGACCTCGAAGCCGGCCTGATCCAGGAGGGCCATGAGCTGGCTGATGCGCTGCTCGATGGCGGATGCCACGGACGCCATTCCTACCTCTTGCAGGAGGGAGAGGCTGGCCTCCAGGGCGTGGATGCCCAACAGGTTGGGGCTGCCGCACTCGAAGCGGGTAGCGGTGGGGGAGGGGGTCCAGTCGTGGCGGTCGTAGTCGCCGGGGTGGGCGATCATGTGCCAGCCGAACTGGCGCAGCCTGAGCCTGGGTCTTAGGGCTGGCGCGACATAGAGGAGGGCGATCCCCTCCGGCCCCAGCATCCACTTATGACCATCCGCCACGACCACATCCACGGGGGTCCGCTTGAGGTCGAAGGGCAGGGCGCCCAGGCTCTGGATGGCGTCCACGCAGAGCAGGATGCGCCGGCGGCGGCAGGTGGCGCCGAGACGCTCCAGGTTCAGGCGCAGGCCGCGGGCGTATTGGACCGAACTCACGGCGACCAGCCGGGTGTGGGCGTCGCACAGCCCGTCGAGGGCCGCCTCGGGGTCATCGGTGGTGTCAAGGTCCAGGGCGCGGTAGGCGACCCCCTGATCTTGCAGGGCCTCCCAGGGCAGGCGGTTGGAGGGGAATTCCTGGGCTATGCCCACGACATTGTCTCCCGCTTGCCAGTCCAGCCCCTGCGCCAGGACGGACAGGCCCTCCGAGGTGTTCTTGACCAGGGCAATGTCATCGGGGGAGGGGGCCTGGATGAGGTCCCTCAGGCGTTCGCGCAGCCGCTGCTCGGTGGCGAGCCAGGCCGCATAGTTCGCCGAGCCGCGGCGGCCATTGGCCTCGGCGAAGCGGGTCACCGCCGCCACCGCCCGTTCCGGCCAGGGGGCAACGGCGGCGTGGTTCAGGTAGCAGAGGTCGGGCGAGAGGTCGAATTCAGGATGCATGGAGGGCTCCGTTCAGGGGGGCGCGGGTTGCCACTAGTTTACCCTGCATCCGGGGCCTCGTCGGGAGTGCCGCATGCGATTCAGTGCGTGCTGGCTGGTTGAATGCGGTGAATCCGAGGACGCCTCCGCCCTCTCAGCCCCGTCCGTGGTAAGCTCCCCGCGCATGGCAATACGATCCCAACCTCAGTCCCCTTCCGTCTCGGCGCCTGGCCCTCTCACCCCGGTGGTGGCTGGCCCCGCAGCCGTGCGGGTAGTCATCCGTCGCCGCCCCCCGCCGGCGGCGTCGGTCCTCATGCCCGCCAACCTGTCCCCCTTGTTGCGCCGCATCTACCTGGCGCGCGGGGTACGGGATGAGTCTGGCTGCCAGCTCCCCCTGGGCGCCCTGCACCCGTCCGGGACCCTGCTCGACATCGGCCGGGCGGCGGAGCGGCTGGCGGAATGGGTGACGGGCGGGGGCTCCATCCTGGTGGTGGGCGACTATGACGCCGATGGCGCCACCGGTAGCGCCCTGGCGGTGCGCGGCCTGCGCGCCATGGGCGCGGAGCGGGTCTCCTACCTGGTGCCGAGCCGCTTTGCCTATGGCTATGGCCTGAGCCCAGCGGTGGTGGACGCAGCCCTGGAATGGCGGCCCGACCTCATCTTGACCGTCGATAATGGCATCGCCGCCGTCGCGGGCGTGGCCCGGGCCAACGAACTGGGCATCCAGGTCATCGTCACCGACCACCACCTGGCGGGGGAGGACCTGCCGGAGGCGGCGGCCATCGTCAATCCCAACCAGCCGGGAGACCCCTTCCCCAGCAAGCACCTGGCCGGGGTCGGCGTGGTCTTCTATCTGCTCGCCGCCCTGCGCGCCCGGCTGCGCGATCTGGGCTGGTTCGGGCCCGACCACGTGGCTCCCAGGCTGGCGGACCTCCTGGATCTGGTGGCCCTGGGTACGGTGGCGGATGTCGTCACCCTCGATCAGAACAACCGCATCCTGGTGGAACGGGGCCTGCGTCGCATTCGCGCGGGCAATGGCAACCCGGGGGTGCGGGCCCTGTTAACGGTGGCTGGCTGTGACCCGAACCGGGCCGTGGCCCGGGATCTGGGCTTCCTGGCGGCGCCTCGCCTCAATGCCGCTGGCCGGCTGGAGGACATGGCCCTGGGCGTCGAATGTCTGCTAACGGACGACCCGGCCCAGGCCGCCGCCATGGCGCGGGAGCTGGACGACCTCAACAAGCGCCGCCGGGAGATCGAGAATGGCATGAAGGCCGAGGCCGAGGCCGCCCTGGCCGCCCTGAATCTGGAATCCGGCGGGCTGCCGCCGGCGCTTTGTCTCTTTGATCCGGGCTGGCACCAGGGCGTCGTCGGCATCCTCGCCTCCCGCATCCGCGAGCGCTGGCAACGACCCGCCATCGCCTTCGCCCCCGGCGAGGATGGCCGGCTGCGCGGCTCCGCCCGTTCCGTCGAGGGCCTGCACATGCGCGACCTCATCGATGCCGTAGACAAACGCCAGCCTGGCCTGATCACGCGCTTTGGTGGTCACGCCATGGCCGCCGGCCTGACCCTGGAGGAGGCCGCCTTCCCGCCCTTCCGCGAGGCCTTTTGTCAGGCCGTGCGGGCCGAGATCGGCGATGCCCCACCGGTGCGCGAGATCCTCTCCGACGGTGAACTGCCACCCCAGGCCCTCGACTTGGCCACCGCCCAGTCCCTGCGCCACGCGGGGCCTTGGGGTAAGGGCTTCCCCGAGCCCCTCTTCGATGGGGTCTTCCAGGTCCTGAGCCGCAAGCAGGTTGGGGATGGAGAACACCTGCGCCTGCGCCTGCGCTCCGAGGGCGGCGTTGGCCTGGCCATCGATGGTATCGGTTTTCGGCTCGGGGACCAGATGGATGGGCCTGGCGATCGCGTCCGCTTGGCCTACCGCCTGGATGTCAACGAATTCCGGGGCGAATTCAAGCCCCAATTGATCCTGGAGCACCTGGAATGGATCGCATGAAGCATGCCCATGAGCGGCAAGACCCCCCCGAAGAGTCCCGCTACGATGGCCCGAGCAAGAGCCAGGTCAAGCGCGATCACCATGTCCTCCAGGATCTGGCGAAACGCCTCCTGTCCCTGCCCCGGCATGAGCTGGAACGTCTGGAGTTGAGCGCCGCCACCTGGGCCGCCATCGAGGAGACGGCGCGCATCAAGGACATCCGCGTCCTGGGACGCCACTACAAGCGCATCGCCAACCTGCTGGCCCGGGACGACATGGCCACCGTCACGGACCTGCTGCAGGGTCAGGAGCACCAGAGACAGGAAGAAGCCAACCGTCTCCACCTCCTGGAGGGTTGGCGCGAGCGCCTCATCGCGGCAGGGGACGTGGGCCTGGGGGCCTTGCTGGACGAATACCCCCAGGTGGATCGCCATCAACTGCGGACCCTGATCCGCGCCGCCCGCAAGGATCGCGAGCAAGGCAAGCCCGAGGGCGATCGCCGTCTGTTCCGTTTTCTGCGGGAGGCTTTGGCCTGAGAATGGCGGGGTTCGATGAAGGACAAAGTCTGTCCCTCGAACCAAAGTTCACCCCGCAATCCCTGAAGAACCTCGTGGCCAGATGCAGGTATCTATCGGCCAAGGGCAGCTTCAGCTCAAACGGATCTGCGGAGATTTATCTATGACATCATATGGTTAAGTCACAGACTCATAGAGGTGCGTGATTTCGGCACGATATTGCGCGATAACTCGGTTGCGCCTGAATTTCAGGGTCGGTGTCATGAGCCCGTTGTCGATGGTCCAGGGATCGAGCAGGAGTAATACGCGGCGGATCTTGGCATAGCCTGGAAAGTTCCCAAGGGTATCCCGCACGCGTTTGAGCATGGCCTTGAGCAGCAGGGGATTGGCCAGGCTGTCCCTGGATTCCGGGTCCAGGCCAAATTCCCGGGCCAGGGGCGGCCAGGAATTCGCCTCCAGGACGAGCAAGGCGGCCAGGAATGGCTGGCCCTCGCCGACAATCAGGACCTGCTCAAAGAGGGGGTCCAGCCCGATAGCCATTTCCAGGTCCGCCGGCGACACCTTCTCACCATTGGACAGCACCAGAATATCTTTAATACGACCGGTGATATAAAGGTGCCGACCTTCGATGCGCGCCTGGTCGCCGGTGCGCAGCCAGCCATCAACGCCCAGCACCTCGACGGTGGCGTCGGGGTTATTCCAGTAGCCCAGCATGACGCCAGGGCCTTTGACCTGCAGTTCGCTGTCGGCGCCGAGCCGCACCTCCATGCCCCTCAAAGGCACGCCGACACTATCCATGTGATTGTTTTCAAGTGGGTTTACGGCGATGACCGGGCTCGTCTCCGTGAGTCCATAGCCCTGGATGAGCGGCAGTCCAAGCCCGACGAGGAGGTGGGCGACCTCGAAGGGCAGGGGGGCGCCACCGCTGACCGCGGCGCGCATGCGCCCACCGAACTTGTCGAGCACGGGCTGGCCAATCACGCGCCTCAGCAGAGGCCACAGCAGGAGCAAGGGGTGCCAGCCGCCCCGACTCTGCTTGCGTTCGAAATCGCGCCAGCCAGCCGCGACGGTCAAATCAAACAGGCGGCCGATGAAGGCCGGGCGGGTGCGTAGCTGAGCGCCGATACGGGCATGAACCCGCTCGAACACCCGGGGCACGGCAATGATGACGCTGGGGGCTATGGTCTGCATGTCCTCGCCCAATTGCGCCACCGAGCGGGCATAGGCCACGGTGCTCCCCGCTATCATCGGCAGAATATAGCTGCCGGTGCGCTCCAACATGTGCGATAGGGGCAGGAATGACAGGAAGACGTCTTCCTGATAGACATCGACCAGTGAGAGAATGGCTTGGGCGTTGCTGAGGATATTGCGGTGGCTCAGCATGACGCCCTTGGGCCGACCCGTGGTTCCAGAGGTATAGACGATACTGGCCAGGCCGTTCGGGTCCGCTGTACGCCGTGGCCAGTCAGGGCCGCTCGCTGGCAGCCAGTTGGGAACGACGGCGAGGCGCCGGTCCTCCACCGCGAGGCGCTTGGACT
>JBATOB010000333.1:0-3646 GCA_049290655.1 Chromatiaceae bacterium
TCCGCAATAAGATCAAACCCGACCGCAGGATCTGCTCACGCTTTGAACAGCTGGCTCGCAACGACATGGGCTTCCTTCGCTTCGCCTCGGCGCTTATCTGGCTGCGGTAATGTGTCAACAGAACCTAGTCGCACGGGACGACGAAGGCATCCCTCATCCCTCGGTCGCCGGCATCTTGATGGCCCGTCGGGAACCGCACAGATGGATCCCTAACGCCTTCGTGCAGGCGGTCGCCTATCGGGGGACATCGCCGGCCAGCGCGGACGGCGGCGCCCATTACCAATTGGATTCACGAGATCTTACGGGGCCTCTGGATGAGCAGATCAGCGAGGCCTGCCGTTTTGTTGCTCGCAACATGAAAGTAGCAGCGACCAAGGACCTGGGTCGCCGGAATATTCCCCAATATGATCTGACGGCGGTATTCGAGGCCCTGGTCAATGCCGTGGCGCATCGGGACTATGCGATTTATGGATCAAAAGTCCGGCTCAAGATGTTTGCCGATCGGCTGGAAATCTACTCACCGGGGGCCATACCCAATACCCTGACGGTCGAGAGCCTGCCGTATCGGCAGTCCGCCCGGAATGAAACGCTGACCAGCCTGCTGGCCCAATGCCCGGTGCCCGGTGCCAACCGATAGCGACTGGGTCAATACCGATCGACGCACCTTCAGGGACAAGCGGGGGGAAGGGGTTCGTATCATCCTGGAAAACAGCGAGCGCTTATCGGGCAAAAGCCCCGAATATCGCTTACTGGATGATGCCGAGCTGATGCTGACGCTGGTCGCCGCTGGCCAGGTGCCCTCAACCGAGGGGCACTGATCGGCTTAGCGCGGAGCGCGGCCTGAATCCGATCCGCCACCCGGGACGTCGCCAGACCCAACAAGGGCCGAGGCTAACCCCGGCCCTTGCCCTCCGCCCTAGCGGCTTTGCTCGATCTCCACCCAGCCCTCCCCGGTCCAGCCGTGTTGCCGGGGCCGATACATATCCTCCACGGTCGCGGCGGGGTGCAGGAAGCGGCCGGGGGTGACGGCGCGGACCCGGTAGGCCAGTTGGAAGCGCTCCGGCTCGCTGGACTGGCGATCCACGGCGGCGACGAACCGCTCGGCGCGGAATTCCTGGTGGGCGCTGGTCTCCAGCAACCCCAGCCAGGGGATGCCCTGGAGATCACCGGCCCGTAGCAGGCTGGGATTCTCGATCTCGAAGCCGGCGGGCAAAGGGTCATCGACGAGCAGGCGCGCCGCGCCGGCCTGGTCGGCGGTCACCGTGACAAGGACCACCAGGCGCTGGCCCTGGGTCAGCCTGTCGGGCTGGACCCGCTTGCCCTCCGGGTCATAGTAGGCGCGCTCGATGCGATAGCCTTGACCGCCAGCGGGGGGACCCAGCCGGGGGATACCGGACAGGGTGACCAGGACCTCGATGGGTTGCTTGCCGCGATTGATAAGGGTCGCGGGGCCCGCCACCAGCGCCTTGGCCTCGAAGCGCCGGAAGAGGGTGCCCTCGGTGGGCTGGCCATTCAACTCCAGCCGGGGCTTGGCGGCGCCCTCCATCAAGGCCTGGGCCGCGAGCAAGAGCCAGGCCTGTTCCTGGGTGCTGAGACGCCCGTCCAGGGCCCCCAGCTTGTCGATCCGCGCCGCCAGGGCGTTCAGATCGAGGACCCCGGTGCCGCTCTCGGCGGCCAGGGCCAGGAGGGCGGCGGCGTCACGCAGGCTGGAGCCAAAGTCGAGCCGCCAGCCCAAACCCGCCTCGCCCTCGTTGAGCAGGGCCAGGGCCGAGGCAAAGGCGCGATCGGCGCGGGGCTTGTCACCATAAAGCGCCAGGGCCGCGCCCAGTTGGGCCCGCGCCATGGGCGTGGCGAAGGCATCGAGCTTGGCCTCGGCGTAATAGCGCAGATCACCAATGACGGCACGGGCGTTACGGGCCAGGACGTAGAGGGCATAGGCCAGATCCTCGCCACCCGCCTCGTCCCCAGTATCACCACCCTCCCCGTAGGCGGATGCCCCGCCAGCGCCCCCGCCCAGATCCCCGGCATAGGCCAGGCGGTTGCGCAGCTTGTCCAGGGCCAACTGGAAGGCGACCTCGGGCACGGCGTGGCCGGACTCCCGGGCGCGGGTGAGGAAGTCGGTGACATAGGCGTCCAGCCAGAGATCGTCACCGCCAGGCCCCCAGAGCCCAAAGCCGCCGTCCGACCCCTGCTTACCGATGAGATCGGCGATAGCCTCCTTGATACGTGGCCCCGCCTCCCGCTCGCCACTCAGGCCGGCGGCCAAGGCAATCTGGTTCAGGTAGAGGAGGGGCAGGGCGCGGCTGGTGATCTGCTCGGCGCAGCCGAAGGGATAGCGATCCAGGGACTGGAGCAGGCCCGGCAGGTCCAGCCGGCCGGCGCCACTGGCGGAGATCAACAGGGTGCCAGTGCCGGGTTGCAGATCCTTGAAGAAGTCCTGGGAGAGCACCAGGCCCTGGCCACCGGGCTTGAGGGTCTCGACCCGGGCCTGGCGCAGGGGCGGACGATAGTCACGCACCGGCAGCCGCAAGGGCTTGACGATCTCCTGGCCATCCGGGGTCTTAAGCCGGACCCGTAGACCGACGTCGCCCACGGCCAGGGCGCGCACCGACACCTCGCTACGGGCACGGCCGCCCGCGCCCAGGTCCAGTTCCCGCCGGGCGGCCTGGGCATCCAGCTCGATCAGCCCCCCTTCGGCCTCCAGCCCCAGTACGACCCGGCCCACCGGTCCGGAGACATGGGTCAGCTCGATCAGAACCCGGGAGCTGTCGCCGGGGGCCAGGAAGCGCGGCAGGCTGGCCTGGATGACGATGGGGTCACGCATCATCAGGTCCTGAGCCCCATGGCCGACCCCCGCCGCCGTCCAGGCCATGGCCATCAGCTTGATGGTGCCGTTGAAGTCGGAGGGCGCGAAGCTAACCCGGGCCTTACCCTGGGCGTCCAGCCGCAGGATGCCGGAGTGAAAGGCCACCAGGTCCTCGGTCGGCGGTGGGCCTTGCAGACGCACCAGGCCGCCATCGCCGCCGGAACGCACCACGCCCGGCGCGCCCTGCATCCGGTCGATGAGCTGGCCGTAGAGGTCACGGATCTCCATGCCCAACCGCCGCTGGCCGAAATACCAGGCATCCGGGTCCGGCGCGGTAAAGCGGGTCAGGTTGAGGATGCCCACATCCACCGCCGCCAGGGTCACATAGGCCTCCGCGCCGGGTTGCAGATTGGATACCGAGACCTCCAGATTCAGGGGCTGGCGCGGCACCACCGGGCCCAGGGGCGCCACGTCAACGCGAAGCTTGCGATCCCCCGGGGCCACCCCGGCCCAGGCCAGGCCGATGGCCCGCCCCGGCATGCGCTTGGCGGCCAGGTCCATGGGCCGGTAGAGCAGGGCGGTGACATAGGCCCCGGCGCCCCAGTCGGCGGTCACCGGGAGTTCGACGGTCAGGCCCTCGGCGGGGACCTGGACCTCCTGCATGGTTAGTAGCCGGTCGCCCAGGGCCAGGATCAGGGCGGTACCGGGGAAGCGAGCCTCGATGCGCGCCCGCGCCGTGTCCCCCACCCGGTAGCCAGGTTTGTCGAGGGAGACCTTGAGCAGGTCGGGGGTGTCGATGGCCTTGGGCGCCAGATACCAGCCGGTCTCGAAGGCCAGGCT
>JBATOB010000334.1:0-7060 GCA_049290655.1 Chromatiaceae bacterium
TAGTGCCCCAAAGCGTAGGACGTATCTTGCCTAACAGGCTGATAAAAAAAGGCTTTATCTAACTACTATCCTACCGATTGGGGCACTACCAAGTATCGGTGGCGTGCTCTTCCAACATCTTGACTGAAGGGGTTTGGGGGTGGCAATCCCTTGCCACCTGAGATGAGGTCGAGGAGAACCTCGATCAGTTGGCCGGGATGGGCGCGGTTGGGACGCTTGTGTCAACTGGGCTGGCTTGTGGACCCGGACCAGCTCCAAATCCAGTCCCAGGTCCCCAACCATGACCGCGGTGGCCCAATCCCCGGCCGCAGCCCTTGCCCTTGCCGCCAACGCCTTGATCGCGCGCTGGCATCATTTGGTTATGCCGGGCACGCTGTTCCGGGGTGAGGACCGCATCCACCTGCTCTTTCATGGCCTCGCGCATGGTCTCCTGCATGGCTTGGCGCGTGGCCTGCTGGACTTCCAGGATGGACCGGATCTCGGCCTGTTGTTCTGGATTCAGTCCCAGCATGACCGTCATGCGCTCGAGGTGGGAATCGACATCCCTGCCAGGACCGCCCCCTCTGGGACCTCCGCCCCCTCCCCCCATGGCGGGACCCGGTTGCATCATGCCGCAACTCGCCGGTCCCTGCCCAGGACCAAAACAGCCACAGGCTTGGGCCGTGATTGTGCTTGTTATCGCCATCAAGCCAATGGCACTGGCAATGAGGGTCTTCTTCATATTCATTTTGTTATCTCCGCTGGTTACAAGGATGGCCCGAGTCGGCGGGGCGCCGTGCCCTGACCCTGGAAACAAGCATAAGCCCCCAGCCGGTCAACTTAGGTGCAGTAAGCATGGAAAAAGGGTGCATCCATTCCATTGCCCCTTTCTCAGCCCTGCCCTGTGACTCTACTCGCTCCCTCCTTGAAGCAGGCCTGAAGCCCAGGTGCCTTATTGGATCGCCGCGCCGAAGAGGGCGTTCACGCGCTCCCAATTGACCACTTGCCACCACCCCTTGAGGTAGTCCCCGCGCTTATTCTGGTGCTTGAGGTAGTAGGCGTGTTCCCAGACATCGTTGGCGAGGATGGGCGCGCCCTTGACCTCCGCCAGGTCCATCAAGGGATTGTCTTGATTGGGCGTGGAGATAATTTGCAGACGGCCGTCGCCCCACACCAGCCATGCCCAGCCCGAGCCGAAGCGCTTGAGGCCCGCCTCCTCGAAGGCGACTACAAACTTATCCCAGGATCCAAAATCCTTGTCGATCTGGGCACGGAGGGCGACGGATGGCTCACCCCCCTGCCCCACCGGGGCCATGAGGGTCCAGAAGAGACTGTGATTGTAGTGACCACCGCCGTTATTGCGCACGGCCGCCGGCAGGCGGGAGGCGTTGGCCAGCAAGACCTCTAAAGGCTGGCCCTGGAGCGCCGGATTAGCCGCTACCGCCAGATTGAGGTTTTTGACATAGGCGGCATGGTGTTTGTCATGGTGGATCTCCATGGTCTTCTGGTCGATGACGGGCTCCAGGGCATCGGTGGCATAGGGCAGCGGGGCCAGGGTGAAGGCCTCGGGTGGGGCCGCGGTGGCGGACATCACCAGGCCGGCGGGGGCAAAGGTGGCCAAACCAAGGGCAAGAATCAGGGTGCGTAAAGACATCGGGGCTGCTCCTCTCGTGTCCAAAGCCCAGAATAGCGGGGCTTCGGCAAAACGGGGTTGAGTGTGAATGGGTGAGTGGTGAACGGAAGATGGGGGCTAAAGGGCGAAAACTAGGATTTGGATTCCTGGCTTTGCCTATCCCAGATCAGTCTGGGATCAAAACTCATGGAGGCCAGCAGGGTGAGCACGACCACGGCGGCAAAAAAAATGGCTCCCGGCTGGGCGATCACATTGGCGAGGTTTCCCAACTGCACCAGGGCTACCAGGATGGTGACCACGTAGATATCGACCATGGACCAGCGTCCCACCAGTTCGAGGATACGATAGAGTTGCGTCCGCTCCCGGGGGCGCCAGGTCCAGCGCCAGCGCACCGAGACCAGCAGCAGGATCAGGATCAGTATCTTGAGCATGGGTACGAAGATACTGGCGATGAAGATCACCAGGGCCAGGGGCCACATGCCGCTTTCGATCAGAAAGAGGGCACCACTCATGATGGTATCGGTCTGAATCCTGCCCAGGGAGGTGACCTGCATGATGGGCAGTACATTGGCTGGGATGTAGAGAATGAGGGCGGCCAGGATCAGTGCCGTGGTGCGTTGCAGGCTGCGGGGCTTGCGCCGATGCAGGATTTCGCCACACCGCGGACAGCACTGGCGGCCAAGGCGGCGGTGGGGACTTGTTGCCGGCACCACCAGTTCGCAGACGGGACAGGAGAGGGTCGGTTCCCCAGCTTGATAGGGCCTGCTGGTTCGAACTGGCAGGCGCGACCAGACGATATCCGGGTCCAGGGAGGCCTGAGCGGCCGCCAGGACAAAGATCAGCAGCCCAAAGGCATAGAGGCCGGTGCCCGGGACGATGGCGGCCATGGAGGCCAGCTTGACGGTCGAGACCAGGATGCCCAGCATGAAAACGTCCATCATGCCCCAGGGCGCCAGGGTGCGGACATGTCGGAACAGGAAGGCAAAGCGCGGGGGCAGGCGGCCCATTTTGAGGGGGATCAGGACGATCAACAAGAGACCGAGTTGCAGACCCGGGGCCAGGATGCTGGTAAAGAGCACCACCCCCGCCAGCCCCCACATGCCCTCCGCGTAAAGATTGATGACCCCGGTGGCCAGGGTGGTGGCACGTACCTGGCCCTGCATCTCCAGGGAGAGAAAGGGGAAGCTGTTGGCGACCAGGAAGAGGATGAGACCAGCCAGGGTCAGCGCCAGGGTGGGTTCCAGGCTGTCCGGCCGGTTGCGGTGCAGGGGTGCCCCGCAGCGGGCACAGAAGGCCGCTGCCCCCGAGGGCAGCACCGGGTTGAGCTGCAGCAGGTCGCACTCAGGGCATTGGGTCAGGGTGTCGCGGGCCATGCGGGGAGTCGCGTGCGCCGCTCAGAATATCCAGGCAATCAGCAGGGTGAGGATGGCGAAAAAGGTGAAGAAGGCCCCGAACATGAAGGGCAGTTCACCGAGAAGGCCATCCCCCGCCACCAGGGCGAAGAGCAGGAAGAGGACGACCGTGGTGCCGAAGCCCCAGAGGGTCGCAGTCTTGAGCCCAATGCCCGGCGCCAGGGCGGCACTGGCCTCCGCCACCAGGGGCGCCCCAAAGTAGCCGAGGAGGCCGATGATCGCCAGGACGACCAGGGTCAGGAGACCAAACAGCTTGAGGTCGCCAGAGGGGGCGCCCATGGCTCAGCCCCGCTCCGAAGCACTGGTGTATTGACGCAGTTTCTCCGGCTCGGGCAGGCCCCGGATCAGCACCTCGGGCATGTCGCCCGCCGTATAGATGAGCACATCGCCAGCGCCCATGAGGCGTTGCAGGATGGATTGCTGGACGCGCACAGTCCGGATCGAGGTCTGGGCAATCTCCGTGTACTGTTTGCTCAAGAGGCCATGGGTCCAGACGATCTCATCCGCCTTGATGACCAGATGATCCATCTTGGTCTTCACGAACCAGACCAGCAACCATAGGAAGGCCAGGGCCGCGACGGCCAGTCCCGCCAGGCTGACAAAGCGGGAATCAAGGGCCAGATTGGCACTCAAGCCACTGGCCACCGGCGGGGTGGCGAGAATCACCCCGCCGACCAGGGCCAGGATAAGGAGGACCGAACCGAAGGGGTTCATGCGGACCAGGGAGGGGCTGGCTTCATACAAAACCTGGGACATGAGGGGACTCCTGTGGGAATGGATAAGAGGGTACGCGGCTAGCAGGATGGTACCAGCCGAAAGGTGGCCATCATAGCCCAACCAGGCCCAGGCGTCCGCCGGCGCGGCGAGATCGGGAAGGGCCCTGTTATACTAAATTCCATGTCCACCGCCCCTCTGTTTAAAACCGCTTCCCGACCCATCCGTTCCCGCCTCTTCCGGGACCTGGTCCTGCTCATCCTCTTCACCGCCGGCTTGTTGGCCCTGGTGGCCTGGGGGCTGATCAGTGAGCTGAAGCGGGACCTGGCGGCGGCGCGGGTCGGCGATGCCACCCAAATGGCCCGCGAGGAGATCGGCAATTTTCTCCTGCCCCTGTCCCGCCAATTGGTCATCGCTCGCGACAGCCTGGTGATGAACGGGGCGGCGGGCCTGGAACCCGAGCGGCTCAATGCGCGCTTCATCCCCATCCTGCGCCACCTGGAACAGATCTCCGGGGCCATCCTGGCGGACCAGTTTGGCGGTGAATATTTCCTGCGCCGCGAGGCTGATCAATGGCTGGTCAGCCAGCGTGATCCGGAACGCCCGGGGTTGTTGACCTGGACCCGACTCGATGCCCAGGGTGCCCCACTCGCAACCTGGGAAACCCCCTGGGATCTCGACCCGCGGGAGCGACCCTGGTACCAGGCGGCGATGGGGGCGGGTGGCCAGGTCGGCTGGAGCGATCCCTATCAGTTTCAGTCCCTGAAACTGCCGGGGGTTACCGCCGCCATCACCTGGGAGAGCAAGGGCGAGACCCGGGTGCTGGCCTTCGATCTCTTGCTGGGTCAAATCCTGGACTTCCTGGGGCGCCTGCCCCTGGGGCCCGAGGGCAAGGCCTTCCTGCTGGATGCTGGGGGTGGTATCTATCTCCCCGACGCCCATGGCCAGCAGGGCCCGGATCAGGGCGATTTCTTCTCCGCCCATGAACAGCATGGGGGCCCCCTCCTGTTCGATGCCACCGCCGCCTGGCGCGCCGCGGGTCGGCCCAGCGAGGAGTTAGTGCCCTTTTCCAGTGGTGGCCAACCCTGGCTGGGCGGGTTTCGACCCCTCTCGGATAACCCCTCGGGGGCCTGGTTTGGCATCGCCATGCCCGAATCCTCCGGGGCCGCCCTGACCAGCCGCTGGCCGGTCCTGGCCCTGACCACCCTGGTCATCGCCGGACTCGGCATTGCCCTGGCCGCCGTGGTGATCCGCAAATACAGCCGCCAGTTGCGTGACCTGCCCCGACTGACCATCGACCGCGCCAATCCCGAACGCGACCTCTATGACCTCATTGGCCGGGGCGAGGACGCCCATCTCGAATTCAAATCCACCATGCGTCAGAATCTTCATACCGGCCGACCCGGCAAGGAGATCGAGCTGGCCTGGCTCAAGGGCGTCACGGCCTTCCTCAACACCGAGGGGGGCATCGTGCTGTTGGGGGTGGCCGATGAAGGCAACCTGCTCGGTCTGGATGCGGATGGCTTCGAAAATGACGACAAGTGCCTCTTGCACTTCAAGAATCTTCTCAACCAGCACCTGGGCGCTGAATATGCCCAACAGGTGCGGTTCGAGCTCTACGAGCTGGAGGGCAAGCGGATCGGCGCCGTGGAGTGTGAGCGCTCCCGCACCCCGGCCTTTCTGCGTGCCAAGAATAACGAGGAGGCCTTTCTGATCAGAACCGGCCCCTCCAACATAGAACTCAGCCTGAGCCGGGCCTTGAAATACATCCAGGATCGCGCCTGAGGGACGCTGCGGTTCCCGGGCGGTCAGGTCGTAGCCGTCTCCTCCTGAATGGCCCGCACCACCTGGACCCTGGCCTCGCGCACCCGCTCCGGGATTCGCCCGCGCTCCCCGGTCGCGCGGGCGATGGCCCCGATATCGATACCCCCTACCGCCGCCAGATAGGCGCGCCAACGCACGGCCTGGGGATAATGACGCTCCTGGTAGGTCTCGCGGCCGCGGAAATCTGCCTCGCAGACGCGCAATAAACCCTCGAACCGCCCGGGGCGCCGAAAGGCGTCGGCGCCCTCCAGGACATCGACGATGGTGGCGGGCCGCAAGTCGGCGACCTTGTGGATCAGGCCGTGATAACGGGCGGCGATCACCGCCAACTCCCGATAGCGGATCGGTATCCGGAAGCGCTCGCAGAGGTCATGGATCAGGGCCACGCCCCGTTCCTCATGGCCCTTGTGGCTAGGCAGGATGTCTCCCGGGGTGATGCCCTTGCCGAGATCATGGGTCAGGGCGGCGAAACGCACCTCCGTCTCCCCCGAGACGCGGGCGGACATATCCAGCACCATCATGGCGTGAACGCCAGTATCGACCTCCGGATGCCACTGGATCGGCTGGGGCACGCCCCAGAGCCGGTCCAACTCCGGGAAGAGGCGCGCCAGGGCTCCGCACTGACGCAGGACCTGGAAGAAGCGCGAGGGCCTGGTCTCGGTCAGGGCCTTGTGCAGTTCCTGCCAGACCCGTTCCGGCACCAGGGCGTCCACCTCCCCGGCCGCGACCATGGCACGCATCAGGTCCAGGGTCTCGTCGGCGATCTCGAAGCCCAGATCGGCGTAGCGGGCGGCGAAACGCGCCACGCGCAGGATGCGGACCGGGTCCTCGGCGAAGGCCTCGGACACATGCCGCAGCCGTCGTGCCTCGAGATCCTCCAAGCCACCGTAGTAGTCGATGATACCGCCCACCTCGTCCTCCGCCAGGGCATTGATGGTCAGATCACGGCGGCGCAGGTCCTCCTCCAGGGTCACGTCCGGCTCGGCATGGACCACGAAGCCCCGATAACCCGGCAGGGTCTTGCGCTCGGTACGCGCCAGGGCATATTCGTCCTTGGTTTTGGGATGCAGGAAGACCGGGAAATCCACCCCGACCTGGCGAAATCCCAGGTCCAGAAGCTGTTGGGGCCTGGCCCCGACCACCACGAAATCACGTTCCGTCGTCGGTCGCCCCAGGAGCCGATCGCGTACCGCGCCGCCGACGAGATAGGTTTTGACGCCAGGAAGCATGCCTCAATCCCCTGCTTTCGGCCGTTCCAGCCGGGGTGGCCCGGGTTGAGGCGGAGGCTCCACGGGCCTGGCCCCAAATAAACGCCCGAGGGCGCTAAAAACGCGTTTGATGCCGCGCCAGAGCTTGGGTAACAGCCAGATCAACAGCAGGATAAAGAGGACCAGCAGGACCAGGAAGACCAGGGGGTGGTTAACGGCCACCAGCAGGCCGCCCACCACGGCGAAATCCTCCGCGAAGGAGGCCGCCCAATTGCTAAAGGGCTCGGGTG
>JBATOB010000335.1:0-30440 GCA_049290655.1 Chromatiaceae bacterium
GAGAAGGTCGTGCTGGTGTGGGACCATCTCAACACCCCTGCACCGGCGTCGCGGTACCAGGCCTTCCCGCCGCAGGCGGCGCGCCGACTCTTGGACCGCTTGGCGATTCACTACACCCCCAAATACGGCAACTGGCTCGACATCGCCGAGATCGAGCTCAGCGTCTTCACCCAGCCGTGTCTCGATCGACGCATCGACGACATCGACACCCTGCGCGGCGAGGCCAAGGCCTGGGCTGATCGCCGCAATGCCTCCCGGGCCGTTGTCGACTGGCAGTTCACAACCGACCAGGCACCCATCAAGCTCAAACGCCTGTATCCGCAACTTAAGGAGGAATGAGGTACTAGGGCGGCGGGTGGCGCTGGGGCGGGTTCAGGTTGCACGGCTGTTGCGGTGGCGTCTGCCAGGGCGGTGTGCGGCGTAGTCAGGAATACCAGAAGGACTGGTCGCATTACTTGAAAGTGGACGCAAGGCTCGCGAGGAAAAACGCATATACCAGCCCGCGCCTTAGGTTGCCCTCTCTGCCCGGAGACTCTTTCGCAACAGGTCCGCACATGACGTCTCTCACAAGGGCCGATTGGATCTGGATTGCCACTCGCCGATAGCGGGCGACGGCTAGTATCCCAAGGGGACAGGGATATTCTTGTCAGGACCACGGCAAGCGGCTAATCTTGAGCGGAATTCTAGGAGAACCCCAATGCCATTACCCAGACCGGCCTTTTTGATGTTGCTTTCGCCCCTGTTGCTTGCCTGCACGCCCACCGTGCAACTGGCCATGCCCTCGGAGCCGATCAACATCAATCTTAACGTCAAGATCGAACACGAGATTTATATCAAGGTCGATAAGGACCTGGATAAGGTCCTCAACAAATCCAGCGGTCTATTTTAGGCGCCCCGCAGAGGCTCCCACGGAGAAAAGTCGCCCATGTCCTCACGTATCCGTATCGCCGCGGTCCTCCTGGCCCTTGGGCTGAGTATGAGTCTGCCCGTCCTCGCGCTCGACCTGAGTCAGGCCATGGCCGCCCTCGGCCAGGCCAAGGCCTCGGGTCAGGTCGGCGAAAAGCCCAATGGCTACCTGGGGGTCATAGCCCCAGGCGGCCAGGCCGCCGAGATTGCCCGCCTGATCAACGAGGCGCGCCGCACCGAATATCAGCAAGTCGCCAAGAAAAACGCCATCCCCTTGGGAGACGTGGAGGCCCTAGCCGGCAAAAAGGCCATGGAAAAGACCCCCTCGGGTCAGTTCATTCAGGCCGGGGGTCAGTGGATGAAGAAGTGAGGGGCGATTAGCGCGCGTCGCGCGGCGCCGCCACGACCCTGGCGGTTGGTTATCCTGTCACTGCGTTCCCCCTCAAGCCGACTATGAAAACCCCCAGAAGCCTCGAACCGCTCGTTAGCGAAGGCATTGTCGATGAAGTGATCCGCCCGCTGAAGAGCGGCAAGGAGGCCTCGGTCTATGTGGTGCGTTGTGACGGCGCCATTCGCTGCGCCAAGGTCTATAAGGAAGCCAATCAACGGGGCTTTCACAAACAGGTCCTGTATCGGGAAGGGCGTAAGGTGCGAAACAGTCGCCAGGCGCGGGCCATGGAAAAGGGCTCCCGTTATGGGCGTAAGCAGCAAGAAGACGTCTGGCAAAATGTGGAGGTCGATGCCCTATACCGGTTGGCCGCGGCCGGGGTGCGTGTTCCCCAACCCCATCATTATGTCGAAGGCGTACTTCTGATGGAGCTGGTGGTCGACGAGCAGGGTGAAGCCGCGCCCCGGCTCAACGATATTGAATTGACCGGAGAGCAGGCGCTGGATTACCACGGCCAACTCATCGGCAATGTCGTCAAAATGCTGTGCGGCGGCCTGATCCACGGCGACCTTTCCGAGTTCAATATCCTCGTGGATGCGCAGGGACCCGTCATTATCGACCTACCGCAAGCCGTCGATGCGGCGGCTAACAACAATGCCGCCAGGATGCTGGAGCGGGATGTGAACAATCTTGCCGCCTATTTTGGTCGTTATGCGCCCGAACTGCTAGCCACCAGCTACGGCAAGGAAATCTGGTACATCTATGAGAGCGGCAATCTGACGCCCACCACCAAACTGACGGGCCATTTCAAGGGTAGCAATAAGCAGGCTGATTTGGACAGCATCATGCGGGAAATCGATGATGCCCGCGAGGAGGCACTCCGGCATAAACTCGAACGAGCGGGTTGATACCATCCTTCATCGCTAACGCCGCCCAGGTAAAGGCGATCTCAAGCAGCAGGCTCTCTCCCCCGCCCTACTAAAAACCCATCTTCTCGAAGAAACCCTTGACGCCATCCAGCCAGGAATGGGACTGAGGGCTATGCTTGTCGCCACCGGCGATGACGGACACGTCAAATTCCCGCAGCAGTTCTTTTTGGCGTTCGGTGAGATTCACCGGGGTCTCCACCAGGACCCGGCAAAGGAGATCGCCGATGACGCCGCCACGCACCGGTTTAACGCCCTTGCCGCGAACCCGGAACATCTTGCCGGTCTGGGTGCCGGGCGGAATCCTGAGCATCACCTTGCCGTCGAGGGTCGGCACCTGCATCTCCCCACCAAGGGCAGCGGTGACAAAGCCGATGGGGACCTCGCAAAAGAGATGATTGTCCTCCCGGGTAAAGATGGGATGGCGCTCGACCTCGATCTGGACGTAGAGATCCCCCGGCGCCCCCCCCTTATCACCGGCCTCCCCCTCCCCCGCCAAGCGAATGCGATCACCGGTATCGACCCCGGCTGGCACCTTGACCGAGAGGGTCTTCTGCTCCTGGACCCGGCCCTGGCCGTGGCAATGGACGCAAGGGTCATCGATGCGGCTCCCGGTGCCGCGACATTGGGGACAGGCCTGCTGGATGGAGAAGAAGCCTTGCTGCATCCGCACCTGGCCCATGCCGTTGCAGGTGGGACAGGGGCGGGGCTTGGAACCGGGCCGGGCACCGCTGCCACCGCAGTGGTGACACTCCACCAGGGTGGGGATGCGGATCTTGACCTCTTTGCCCGCCACCGCGTCTTCGAGACTGAGGCTGAGGTCATAACGCAGGTCGGCGCCACGATGGACGCGGCGGCCACCACCCCGGCCGCCAAAGATGTCGCCAAAGACATCGCCAAAGATATCGCCAAAACCTCCGGCCTGGCCCATACCTCCGTCCGCATCGACCCCGGCGTGGCCGAACTGATCGTAGGCGGAACGTTTCTTGGGGTCCGTCAGAATCTCATAGGCCAGCTTGGCCTCCTTGAACTTCTGCTCCGCCTCCTCGCCGGGATTGCGGTCCGGGTGGAACTTCATGGCCAACCGCCGGTAGGCCTTCTTGATATCGGCCTCGCTGGCGTTGCGGGGAACACCCAGGACTTCGTAGTAATCGCGTTTGGACATGGCGGGGGAGTTTCAAGGATCTATAGCGGAAATCAATCGTGGCATCGGCTCTGGCGGGATGAACGACGGCCACCGCGAAGGACTTCGGGTGGCCGCCAGGCGCCCGCATACGGGCGCTCCCATCCAGCAGGGGCGGGTCGGACTCCCGCGCTGGCTACTTTTTGTCGTCCTTGACTTCCTCGAACTCGGCATCGACGACGTCATCGCCGCCGGCCTTCTTCTCGCCACCGCCATGGCCAGCATGACCCGCGTCGGCGCCGGCATCGCCCGGCTGTGCGTAAAGGCGCTCGGCCATCTTGGCGGAGGCCTCGCCCAAGGCCTTGGTCTGAGCCTCGATACGGTCCTTGTCCTCGCCCTTCATGGTCGCTTCGAGATCCTTGATGGCGGATTCGATGCGCTGCTTCTCACCCGACTCCACCTTGTCGCCGAGTTGTTCCATGGATTTGCGGGTGGCGTGGATCAGGGTATCGGCCTGGTTGCGCGCAGTGACCAACTCATGGAAGCGGCGGTCATCCTCGGCATGGGCCTCGGCGTCCTTGACCATACGTTTGATCTCGTCATCCGAAAGACCCGAGGAGGCCTTGATGATGATGGACTGCTCCTTGCCGGTCGCCTTGTCGCGGGCCGAGACGTTAAGGATGCCGTTGGCGTCGATGTCGAACTTGACCTCGACCTGGGGCATGCCGCGCGGGGCCGGCGGGATGTCGCTGAGATCGAAGCGTCCCAGGGACTTGTTAGCCGAGGCCTGCTCGCGCTCGCCCTGGAGGACGTGGACCGTGACGGCGGTCTGGTTGTCGTCGGCGGTGGAAAACACCTGCTGGGCCGAGGTCGGTATGGTGGTGTTCTTCTCGATCAGCTTGGTCATAACACCGCCCAAGGTCTCGATGCCCAGGGACAGGGGCGTAACATCCAGGAGCAGCACATCCTTGACCTGACCTCCGAGGACGCCGCCCTGGATGGCGGCGCCGACGGCCACCGCCTCGTCCGGGTTGACGTCCTTGCGCGGGGCCTTGCCGAAGAACTCCTGCACCTTGGCCTGAACCATGGGCATGCGGGTCTGACCACCGACCAGAATCACTTCGTTGATCTCGCCCGCGCCCAGGCCGGCGTCTTTGAGGGCCGTGCGGCAGGGGGCAATGGTGCGCTCGACCAGGTCCTCCACCAGGGATTCGAGCTTGGACCGCGTCAGCTTGACGTTGAGGTGCTTGGGCCCGTTCTGGTCGGCGGTGATGTAGGGCAGGTTGAGGTCCGTCTGCTGGCTGGTACTGAGCTCGATCTTGGCCTTCTCGGCGGACTCCTTGAGACGCTGCAGGGCCAGGGGATCCTTGCGCAGGTCCATGCCCTGCTCCTTTTGGAAGATCTCCACCAGGTGGTCAATGATGCGCTTGTCGAAATCCTCGCCACCGAGGAAGGTATCGCCGTTGGTGGACAGCACCTCGAACTGATGCTCGCCCTCGATCTCGGCGATCTCGATGATGGAGATGTCGAAGGTGCCACCCCCCAGGTCATAGACGGCGATCTTCTGGTCGCCCCGCTGCTTGTCCATGCCGTAAGCGAGGGAAGCGGCGGTGGGCTCATTGATGATACGCTTGACGTCGAGGCCGGCGATGCGGCCAGCATCCTTGGTGGCCTGACGCTGGGAATCGTTAAAGTAGGCGGGCACGGTGATGACGGCCTCGCGGACCTCCTCGCCCAGGTAGTCCTCCGCCGTCTTCTTCATCTTTTGCAGGATCTTGGCCGATATCTCGGGCGGGGCCATCTTCTTGCCATGCACCTCGACCCAGGCGTCGCCATTGTCGGCGCGGGCGATCTTGTAGGGCACCATGCCCATGTCCTTCTTGACCACGGCATCTTCGAAGCGACGGCCAATCAGACGCTTGATGGCGAAGAGGGTGTTCTGGGGATTGGTGACCGCCTGGCGCTTGGCGGACTGGCCGACCAGCACCTCGCCGTCGCTGGTAAAGGCGACGACGGAGGGCGTGGTGCGATCGCCCTCCGAGTTTTCGATGACCTTGACCTTATCACCTTCCATGATGGCGACACAGGAGTTCGTGGTGCCCAGGTCGATGCCGATGATTTTTCCCATGATTATGTTTCTCCGGAATATGTGGCTGGCGCGCCGCGCGCGCCTATTGCCGCGTCAAGTGGGGTCGGGACCCCGTGAGTTTCAAGTTAGAAAATATGCTTTAGCGAAGCCCGGTTACCGGGCGGCTCACGGCCTGGCTCATGACACGCTCGATACGATGACCATGGCGGGACGGACCAAACGGCCATTGAGCACATAGCCCTTCTGGATCACGGTCGCTACGCTGTTGGGGGCCAGGTCGGGCCGCGGCTGGATGGTGATGGCCTGGTGATACTCCGGGTTGAAGGGCTCGCCCAAGGGATCGAGACGCTCTACACCAAAGCGGGCCATGACATCCGCAAGCTGCTTGAGGGTGAGGTCCGTGCCCTCGCGCAACTTCACCAGGTCCGCCGACTCCGAGCGGGCGGCCTCCAGGGCGAGTTCCAGGCTGTCGCGCACCCCGAGGAGTTCCTTGACGAAGCTGTCTAGGGCGTACTTGTGAGCCTTTTCCAGCTCGCTGGCATGGCGCCGCCGCAGATTCTCCATCTCGGCGCGGGAACGCAGGAGTTGATCCCAATGATCATCCGCCTTGGCGCGGGCGTCCTCCAGCAGCGTATTGATGTTCCCGCCAGTCCCCGCCGACGTGGCGGAGGCCGAACTGGCGGCCTGGGTGGCCCCCTCGAAAGGATTCGGCTCCCCCTGGGCCTCGGCATCGGCCTCGGCGACGGGCTCGGCCAGGGTCTCGGCCGCCTCGCCGGGTTGAACCTTTTCCTCTTCCACTGCCATTTCCACCTCCCAATTGGGTTGTTGGGGTGATTAGCCCCGGGAATCCGTGAATTCAAAGTCAGCCATGTTTGAGGGCCGCGCCCAGCAGGCGCGCCGTGACATCCACTATGGGGATAACCCGTGAGTAATTCATGCGCGCTGGACCGATAACGCCGAGCACCCCGATCACCTTGCCGTCGATCTGGTAGGGCGCGCTCACCAGGCTGCAGCCCCCCAGCAACTCGTAGCCGGACTCCTCGCCGACGAAAATCTGGACGCCCTCGGCCGCGAGGCAGCGATCGAGCAGATGCAGGATCTGGCGCTTTTCGGCGAAGGCCTCGAAAAGCTGTTTGAGCCGGTCCATGCTCGCGAGCTCGGAAAAGTCCATTAAATTGGTTTGGCCCGCCACGCAGAGATCATCCTTATCCTTGTCCTCGGCCACCTCCACCACTTGCCGCGCCAGATCCACCGCCTGGCGCATCAGGCGATCCATGTGGTCATGGGTGTGGCGCATCTCGTCCAGCAACCGATGTCGCACCTCCCGTAAGTCGCGGCCCGTGAAGAGGCTGTTGAGGTAGTTCGCCGCCTGTTCCAACCGGGAGGGTGAATAGCGCTCGTCGGTATGGATGACCCGGTTATGCACCTCACCCTCCTCCGTGATCAGAATGGCCAGTACCCGGTCGCCGGACAGGGGCAGGAACTCGATCTGGCGGAAGGCGTTGCGCTCGCGACGGGGCAGCATCACCACCCCGGCGAGGCGGGTCACGCCCGAGAGGACCTGGGAGGCCGTCGCGATCAGGGCCGGAGAGTCGTCCAGGGCGGCAAAGCGCCGGCGCATCTCGTCCACCTCGGTCTCCGCCGGGGGCCGCACCGTCAGCAGGGTGTCGAGGAAGAGACGGTAGCCCGAGACCGTCGGCACCCGGCCCGAGGAGGTATGGAGGGAGGACACCAGGCCCAGATCCTCCAGGTCGGACATGACATTGCGCACCGTGGCCGGACTCAGATCCAGCCCGGTGTCCTTCGCCAGGGTACGGGAACCCACGGGCTGTCCATCCCGGATATAGCGTTCAACCAGGACCTTGAGAAAATGCAAGGCCCGATCGCTGACCGGACTGTCACTCTTTGCCGTCAACTTGCGCCCCTCGGAAACCCGACCACGCGCGACTGCGCAACCTCCGACCCTATTAGCACTCCCTTTGGGCGAGTGCTAAGGATAGCAATTTAGGGATTGCCAATCGGGCTGTCAAGGTTTACGCCAAGGTCCCTTTCGGCGATGATCGCGCGCATGATGTCCTACCAGCCCCAGTTCCCCACCATCGGCGTCATTGCCAAGCAGGGCGAGACCCCCGAAACCCGGCTCGTGGTCGCGCGCCTGGCCCGCTACCTGCGCCAGCGCGGGCCTGAGGTTTGCTTCGATCCCTTGGCCGCCGCCCTCGCCAGCGTGGGGGAACCTCGGGTACTGACAGCCACGGAGATGGGCCATCACTGCGACCTGGTCATCACGGTGGGCGGCGACGGTACCCTCCTGGGTGCCGCTCGCGCCCTGGCCAGTTCGGGGGTACCCCTGCTGGGCATCAACCTGGGCCGGCTGGGCTTTCTCGCGGATGTCTCCTCCGACGCCATCGAAACCAGCCTGGCGGCCATCCTCGACGGGGATTTCGATGCCGAGGAACGCTTTCTGCTCGCGGCGCGGGTGAACGGGAACCCGCCGGTCCTGGCGCTCAACGATGTGGTGATCCACAAATGGAACACGGCGCGCATGATCGAACTGGAGACCCGCATCGACGGCGTCTTCGTCAATCTTCAGCGCGGGGATGGCATCATCGTCTCGACCCCCACGGGCTCCACCGCCTATGCCCTGTCCGGTGGCGGCCCCCTGATCCACCCCGCCCTGGACGCCATCGCCCTAGTGCCCATCTGCCCCCACACCCTGAGCAACCGGCCGCTGGTGGTGGCGGGGTCCAGCCGGATCGCCATCCGGGCCCCCAGTCGCGCCGATCAGGGCCATATCATCGTGACCTGCGATGGTCAGACCGACGTCTTCCTGACCGCCGAGTCCCGCGTCCTCATCGAGCGCGGGCCGCACCCGATCCGCCTGCTGCACCCCAAGGGTCACGACCACTTCGAAATCCTCCGCGCCAAACTCGGCTGGGGCGGTCATCCAGCCGGACCTTCCTTGGAGTAAGCCAGGTGTTGAGCCATCTCCTCATCCAGGATCTGGCCGTCGTCAGTCAACTGGAACTCGAACTGGGGGCCGGCATGACGGCCCTGACTGGCGAGACCGGGGCCGGCAAATCCATTCTGATCGACGCCCTGGGGCTGGCCCTCGGCGACAAGGCGGACGCCGGCTTGATCCGTAACGGTGGCGAACGCGCCGAGGTGGCGGCCGCCTTCGACCTGGACGACGTCGCGGACGCGCGCGCCTGGCTGGAGGAGCAGGACCTCGCCGATGGGGGCGACTGCGCCATTCGTCGCGTCCTGCCCACCACCGGACGCTCCCGGGCCTACATCAACGGCCGACTCGCCAGCAGTAGTCAGCTTCAGGCCCTGGGCGAGCGCCTGGTCGATATCCACGGCCAGCACGCGCACCAATCCTTGCTGCGCCCGGCGGCCCAACGGGAGCTTTTGGACGGCTATGCCGGTCATACGGGCCTGGCGCGGGAGGTGGCGGGGCTCTTCCGCGACTTCCACGCCCTCGACGAGCGATTGCGGGACATCGAGACCCAGGGCGTGGAGCGGGCGGCGCGCCTCGACCTGCTGCGCTTCCAAGTGGCCGAGCTCGATGTCCTGGGGCTGAGTGCCGAGGACATCGACGAACTGGACCGGGAACAAAGGCGCCTGGCTAATCTGGGCCTGCTCCAGGGCACCGCCGGGCGCCTGCTGGACAGCCTGTATGACGGCGAGGCCGCCATTTGCGACCAGCTCGGCCGGGCCGAGACTGATCTCGGAGGGCTGCTGAGTTTCGACGCACGTCTGGGGGAGATCCGCGACCTGGTCGCCGGGGCCGCCATCCAGGTCGAGGAGGCCGCCTCGGGCCTGCGGCAATACCTGGACGGGCTGGAACTGGACCCGGCCCTGCTGGAGCAGGTCGAGACCCGACTGGCCCTGGTCCATGACCTGGCCCGCAAATTCCGCATCCAGCCGCGTCAGATCCCGGAGACCCTGGAGCGTCTGCGCGGTGAATTGGCGGCCCTGGAGGGTGACGAGATTTCGGTCGATGTCCTTGCCCAGGCGCGGGATGCCGCCTGGCACCGCTTCCTGGACCAGGCGACGACCCTCAGCACGCAGCGGACCCGGGCCGCGGCCCGGCTCTCGGCGTCCGTCACCGCCTCCATGGCGGAGCTGGGCATGAAGGGCGGCCGCTTCGAGGCCGACATCCTACGCGGCGAGGAGGCCGCCGCCGGCGTCCAGGGCCTGGATCGGGTCGAGTTTCTGGTCAGCGCCAATCCCGGCCAGTCCCTGCAGCCCCTGGCCAAGGTCGCCTCCGGCGGCGAGCTGTCGCGCATCAGCCTTTGTATCCAGGTCGCCACCGCCGAATGTGCCGCCATCCCCACCCTGGTCTTCGACGAGGTGGACGTAGGCATCGGCGGGGCCGTGGCCGAGATCGTCGGTCGTCTCTTGCGCACCCTGGGCACCAAACGGCAAGTGCTGTGCGTGACCCATCTGCCCCAAGTCGCGGCCCAGGCCCACCATCATCTGTTGGTGCGCAAGGAGAATCGGGATGGCCAGACCTACACCTACATCGCCCACCTGGGGCCCGAGGCGCGGGTGGACGAGATAGCGCGCATGCTCGGGGGTGCCACCATCACGGAGAAGACTCTGGCCCACGCCCGGGAAATGATCGAGCGGGCGGCGACCTGAATCCCCATCAGCCCGGCCTTAGCCCCCCTGGCCGGTGGTTCGGGACTGTTCCTCCGGGATTGCCAGGATCCGGGCCCTGACTGCCTGACGTCGGGCTCGGCTTGGTTGATCCGATGGACTTCCACGCCCTGGCATCCGGTGGGACGCGGATTACTTCCCATCGGCTCCATGGGCTGGGTTATCATTTCCCCCTTAAATCGGCGTCCGCCTGGGTAAAGACTAATTAGATGCAAAAGCTTCCCATTTTACTGACCTTGGGCGCGGGCCTGGTGCTGGGCGGTTGCGCCAAAAATCAGGACGGCGCGCCCCAATACCGCGAATCGCCGCTCAATCGGCTGCCCTTCGTCTATCAGATGACCATCCAGCAGGGCAACATCATCACCGAGGACATGGTCGATCGGCTCGAGCCCGGCATGACCCGCAACCAGGTGCGCTATCTGCTGGGCACGCCCATGCTCGTGGACATCTTCCACGGTGACCGCTGGTACTACACCTATACCATCCGCCAGGCCCACCAGGAGATGGAGAAAAAGCCCTTGGTCGTCCACTTCGAAAGGGACCTCATGACCCGGGTTGATGGCTTCCTCACGCCCAATCCCGCGCGTGCGGCGGGGCGCGAACCCGAGGAGGTGATCGTTGAGGTGCCGGACTGGCAAGGGGATGCTGGCATGGTCCAAAAGACACTGAAGGCCTTGGGAGTCGAGGATCATGAATGAGGCTGGCCGGTGACGCGACCTTCAGCGCTAGAACAAAAAATCCTAAAGGGCGCCGAAGCGCCCTTTAGGATGTCGTAGGGACTGACAAACGGCGCTTAGGCGTCGAGAGCGTCCAAGGCCTTCTGGAAGCGGTTAGCGTGGGAACGCTCGGCCTTGGCCAGGGTCTCGAACCAATCGCCAATCTCGTCAAAGCCTTCCTCGCGCGCGGTCTTGGCCATGCCGGGGTACATGTCGGTGTACTCATGGGTCTCGCCGGCGATGGAGGCCTTGAGGTTGTTGCTGGTGCCACCGATCGGCAGGCCGGTGGCGGGATCACCGGAGGCCTCCAGGTATTCCAGGTGGCCATGGGCGTGGCCCGTCTCGCCCTCGGCGGTGGAGCGGAAAACGGCCGCGACGTCGTTGTAGCCCTCGACATCAGCCTTGGCGGCGAAGTAGAGGTAGCGGCGGTTAGCCTGGGATTCGCCCGCGAAGGCCTCCTTCAAGCAACCTTCGGTCTTGCTGCCCTTGAGTTCCATGCTTGTCTCCAACGGTGGGGATGATGGGCGAGTATTACGCCCGAATATTGGGAAAGATAGACCTGACCGGCCTCGCTAGCAATAGTTTCTATCAATGGTATTGATAGCCCAGACCAATCACTGCCGGAGCCCGGCTCCCTCGTCACCGCCCGGCCCCGGTTTCAGGCGGCCCTTAGCGCCCCGGCCTCGCCCCGAGCCCAGGCTTCGCTCAGAATAGCTGTTGATCCCTAAACCGAAATCCCCCGTTTCGAAGGAGTGCCCATGTCTCGCCACGTCACTCAGCGCCTGCTACAAATCTCGGACCCGCACCTCTTCGCGGACCCGGAGGGGGATCTGCTCGGCCAGAGGACACGCCTAACCCTGGAAGGGGTGCTGAATCTGGCTCAGGCCAACCTTGGCGCCGCCGATCAGGTGCTGCTGACCGGTGACCTGGCCCAGGATGCCAGCCCGGCCGCCTACCGTTATCTGGCCGACCGCTGCGGACGGTTGGGACGGCCATGCCACGCCCTGCCAGGCAACCATGATGATCCCAAGGAGATGGCGCGGAGCCTGGGCGCTGGCCCTGTCGATGTTCCCCACCAAATCGACTGCGGCTCGTGGCGTCTGATCTTGCTGGACTCGACCCTGGCAGGTAAGGATGCGGGTCATCTGGCCACTGGCTCGCTGCGACGGCTAGCCTCGGCCCTGGCCGCCAGGCCTCAGGCGCCGACCCTGGTGGTCCTGCACCATCCACCGGTGCCGGTCGGCAGTCCCTGGCTGGATGGGATCGGTCTGGACAATCCCGAAGACCTCTTCGCCATTCTCGACCACCAGCCCCAGGTCCGGGGCCTGGTTTTTGGCCATATCCACCAGGACTTCAGCGCCGAACGTAAGGGGGTAGCCCTACTCGGGGCACCTTCCACCTGCATCCAGTTCTTGCCCGGGAGCCAGAACTTTGCCCTGGACGCGGCCACGCCGGGCTTCCGCTGGCTCGAACTCCACCCGGATGGTGGTATCGACACGGGTATCGAACGCATCGCGGACTATCCTGACCCCCTCGATCTCAGCGGGGCGGGCTATTGAGGCCCCTCAATCGAGATCCACCGGCAGGGCCTCGCCCACCTCGATGCCCTCGAGGGTGTGGCGCAGCCGGATGGCCAGGGGCTCGACGCCCGCCGCCACGACCTGGCGTAACTGGTCGGCATAGCGCGGATCCACGGACCTGGCGGGGGCGAAACGGCTGCCCTCGGGTCGGTTGATGGCGAAGAGGATGACGGCCCGGTAGCCCTCGCCCACGGCGGTCTGGAGCAACGACAGGTGCTTGAGCCCGCGCTCGCTGACGGCGTCCGGAAACAGCACCCGCTCCCCGGCGAGCAGGGTCACATTCTTGATCTCCACCAGGACGGCGAGGGTCGGACCCGCGAAGAGGCCGATATCCAGGCGACCCGGCTCCCGCCCGACGGGGGCATAGCTCAGTTCCCGACGCAGCCGGGGGTAACCGGCCAGGGCCGGGATGAGGCCAGCGGCGATGCCCTCGGCAAGAACGGCGTTGGGACGGCCGGTATGGACGCCGATCCAGCCCTGGCCCATATCGACCCGCTCCAGGGTCCAGGCCAGACGGCGACGCGGATCGTCGCTGTGACTGAGTTGCACCGGGGCGCCCGGCTCCCAGCAGCCGGTCATGCGCCCCGTGTTGGGGACATGGGCGGTGACGAGGGTGCCGTCCGCCAACTTCACGTCGGCGAGGAAGCGCTGGTAACGGCGCAGGATGCGCCCATCAACCAGGGGAGGGAGTCGCACGGCGGTCGGGATCGAGGGGGGTGGATAGGGCTGGCGTTCAGCGGGTCGAGAAACCGCTCAGGGACTGCCAGGGCACGAATTCGCTGGCGACCGCGGTAACCTGGGCCTGAGGCGGACCCACGCGCAGCCAGTCACGGAGCTGGTCTAGGGCCGGGGCCGGACCGCAGGCCAGGACCTCGACGCGGCCGTCGGGAAGGTTGCGCGCGTAACCCGTGAGTCCTAGGCGCAAGGCCTGCTCCCGCGTGGAGGCGCGAAAAAAGACCCCCTGAACCCGGCCAGCCACCAGGCAACGCAAACCGATCGGATCGGCCTTCCCCTCTTGCTGGATCATGGTCCAGTCCCCCCCAAATGATGAACAGGATGCTCGCATCCGAGCCTAGACCTGGTGGATTGTCCTGGCAAGAAGCCAGGAGGGCAAGGGGGCCATCTCGTCCGGGGCCTCTCATCCCGCCACAAGGATCTCATTAATTCAGACCAGGACACTTGGGCCGAGGGGCACGGGCCCCTTAGAATGCCCGTCACCCGGCACCGGAAGGCCTCACCGACCCCGTCCAAACCCCAACCCGAGAATCCCCCGCCATGCCCTACATCCTGATCCTCTACTACAGCCGTTATGGCGCCACGGCGGAGATGGCGCGCCTCATCGCCCGGGGGGTCGAGGAGGTGCCTGGCATCGAGGCCAGACTGCGCACGGTCGCGGCGGTCTCCACGGTCTGCGAGGCCACCGAGGACAGCGTCCCCGCTACCGGGGCGCCTTACGCCAGACCGGACGACCTGCGGCATTGCCTCGGCCTCGCCTTGGGCAGCCCGACCCGCTTCGGCAACATGGCGGCGCCGGTGAAATACTTCCTCGACGGCACCAGCTCGCTGTGGATGGCTGGAGCCCTCATCGGCAAGCCCGCCGCGGTCTTCACCTCCACCTCCAGCCTGCATGGCGGCCAGGAGGCCACCCTGCTCACCATGATGCTGCCGCTGCTGCACCACGGCATGATGATCCTGGGCCTGCCCTACAGCGAGACGGACCTACTGCGCACCACCAGCGGCGGCACCCCCTACGGACCTAGCCACCTGGCCGGCGGCGATAGCAATCAACCCCTGACCGAGGAGGAAAGGCGCCTCTGCCAGGCTTTGGGTCGGCGCCTGGCCCGCGCGGCACTTGCCCTGGAAAGGGGGCGCGCCAACAACTGAGAGGAAGAAGCAAGTGGGACCCGAAGGGGGGCCGCGGGAGGGGCCAAGGGGCGGCGGGCTGGGTGCACAGTTGCCCCTCGCCCTCGACAAGCGGCCTGAGCTGAATTTCTCCGAGTACCTGCACGGCCCCAACGCCGAGGGGGTAGCGGCTATCCATGTCTGGGCCCAGGCGACCCCGGGAGCGGAGGGTGACCGCTTCCTCTACCTCTTCGGCCCCCCGGGCACCGGCAAGACCCACCTGCTCCAGGCCGCCTGTGGAGCCGCGCGGAAAGCGGGACTTGCCTCGGCCTACCTGCCACTGAACCATCCGGGGCTAGACCCCGCCATCCTGGACGAACTGGAAAGCCTGGACCGCATCGCCCTGGACGCCCTGGATGCCATAGCAGGCATTCCCGCCTGGGAACAGGCCCTCTTCCACCTCTACAACCGGCTACGCCAAGCCAAGCGGGGCCTGCTGGTCGCCGCCAGGAGGCCAACCGCGGAACTGGGTGTCCAACTCCCGGACCTGGCCTCGCGCCTGGCCTGGGGCCCCGCCTACCACCTCAAGCCCCTTGACGAGGCCGGTTGCGCGGAGCTGCTGCGCCAAGGGGCCCAAGGCCGCGGGCTCCCCCTCGGCGAGGAGGCCATCACCTATCTCCTCAAACGCTGCCCCCGTGAACCCGGCTACCTGCTAACCCTGCTCGGCGAACTCGATCAGGTCAGCCTTGCCCATAAGCGTCGCCCGACCCTACCCCTGATCCGCAACCTGCTCGCCACCCGCGAACCCTGAAAACTGGTAGCGAAGGAGGAATTGCCCACAGGGCCGATTCACCCGCGCCCAGGGATGTCAAGGGCCTTGCAAATCTTTTTTAGGGCAATTTAACTCATTGTTTATCATTATCTAATATTAATTGGTCAGAAAGTTGCCAATACCGCCCCGGCCTTTGAGCGACGGGCCTCCCCGGGGATTCACCAAGCCTTGCCTACAGACTTATCCACAGCCGATGGGGATAAGCCCCCTCCTTACTCCCCGGACCGGGTATCCGTGCGAATGGCCTTGCATAAGCCGAGGACTCCCGTTATTGTCATGGAACAGAAATAATTCCCCCGGCCTAGTATCGCGGGGAGACTGGCCACCAACCCCATCTCGCACCCAGCCCAAGCGTTTACGCCCCCCAGGCATGCGCAATAGGGAACGGACAAGGGGCCCACCGGTGGCATGGCCGACGGCATCCACCCAGGAGGAATACCCATGAATCCCTGCCTTGCCCTTACACTCACCCTTGGCCTGACGGCCAGCTTCCCCCTCCTGGCGGATGACCCCGAAACCGCCGCCAAGGAGGTGAATCAGGCTCTGCATCTCAAGCCCGACTTGGAAAACGGCAGGAAGGTCTATTTGATCTGCTCCGTTTGCCATCAACCGGAGGGCTGGGGCAGTGTGGATGGCGCCTATCCCCAGATCGCCGGGCAGTATGCCTCGGTGACCATCAAACAGCTCGCCGACATCCGTGCGCGCAATCGGGATAACCCGACCATGCTGCCCTTTACCATGTCGAAAACCCTCTCACTCCAGGATATTGCCGATGTCAGCGCCTACATCGAGCATTTCCCCATGGACCCGCATAACGGCATGGGACCAGGCACGGACCTAGAGCTAGGCAAGCGTCTCTACGCCGAAAACTGCGCGGAATGCCACGGCGATCGTGGCCAGGGGGTCCCCGACAAGCACATGCCCATGCTTCAGGGCCAACACTATCGCTACTTGCTACGCCAGTTCGAATGGATACGCGACGGCAAGCGCCGCAATGCGGACCAGGAGATGGTCAAACAGATCCAGGGCTTCAGTAGTCGCGACGTGGCCGCCATCATGGATTACACCTCCCGCCTAGCGCCGCCCCTAGAGATGGTGGCCCTGCCGGGTTACGTCAATCCTGACTTTCCCAGCTTCTGGCGTCCCCGGGTCTCCATGGTTAAACCCGTGGAAAGGGTGGCGGAACGCTAGGGTTTTCCCCACCCCTGAGGGCGTGGTCGTCACGGCGGCGGGGCCGGGGCAGCCCCGCCTAAAGCCATGGGATTGGGATTACTTTAAGGATTGATAGTAATCCATGAGGATCTTGGCCACCTCGGGACGTGAAAACTCCTTGGGTGGGGCAACGCCACTGCCGAGCAATTCGCGCACCTTGGTACCGGACAGGAGCACGAAATCCTCCTTGGTGTGATCCGGGGCCTCGCGCATCATGACCACCCGCCCCAGCTTCTTGGACCAGGCGGTGTGATCGGCCTTGAAGATCTCGATATCGAGGGCACCCTCCGGCACCTCCTCATCGAAGATGGTCTGGGCATCAAAGGCGCCGTAGTAATCCCCCACGCCCGCATGGTCGCGGCCGATGATGAAGTGGGTCGCGCCCATGTTCTGGCGGAAGTAGGCGTGCAGCACGGCCTCGCGGGGGCCCGCATAGAGCATGTCGAAACCGTAGCCGGTGACCATGGCGCTGTTCGGCTTGAAGTACAGCTCGACCATCTTGCGGATGGAGGCGTCGCGCACGGGCGCCGGGATGTCGCCCGGCTTAAGCTTGCCCAGCAGCATGTGGATGACCAGGCCATCGCAATCCAGGCGGTCCATGGCCATGTGGCACAATTCTTCGTGAGCGAGGTGCATGGGGTTGCGGGTCTGGAAGGCAACGACGCGCCGCCAGCCGCGCTCGGCGATCTCGTGGCGAATCTCCACCGCGGTGCGGAAGGTATCCGGGAAGTCATCCTGGAAATAGGAGAAGTGCAGAACCTGGATGGCGCCGGATACGGCGAAGCGGCCCTGGCTGTTAAAGGTGGCCACGCCCGGGTGTTCGCTGTCGCTGGTGCGATAGACCTTCTCGGTCATGAAGGCCATCTGCTCGTCACTGACCTGCTCGATGGTCTCCACGTCCATGACCGCCAGGATCGGATGGCCGTCCATGTTAGGGTCGCGCAGGGCGATGCGGCTAGCCCCGCGGATGGCCGCCACGTCTTCCAGCAGGCACATTACCGGCACGGGGAAGAAGGAGCCATCGGTCAGACGCATCTTCTCGCAGGCACCCATGGCGTCGGCGACATTCATGAAGCCCTTGAGGGGGGTGAAATAGCCGCCACCCATCATGACCGCGTTGCCCGCTGCCTGGGAGCTGATAACCACCGAGGGCAAGGACTCGGCCTCGCGCATCAGGCGATGGTGCTGGTCCGGATCATACACAAACAGGGGTTTGAGCTCGTCGGAACCGACTGGTCTGATCATCTTCTGCCTCTCCTAATCGCCCCCGTGCCGCGTTCCGGACCCATGCCCGATCAGCCGGTGAGCTTGTTGTTGGAAAACCTCAATGGCGCTGTTCGCCGGATTCGCGGCCGCTCCGCCAGATACCGGCTCCGGGTTGGGCGCGGTATTAAGAAAGTACCACAGCGACCAGGCTTCCCCAAGCCTCGCATACGGCATCGGCAACCCGAGCCCTCATTCCGCCGGGATCGGCAGGCCAGCGGTCACGACCCCCATGGGCTAAAATCCCAACCCGTCACCTGCTTCCATACCAAGAGCGCCTTGCCATGCCCTACTTCATTTACCAGAAGACCGAAAAACCTCTGACCCTGTCCCATATCGCCACCCAGCAGGCGTACCAGGAGGCCAAGGAATTGGTGCGCGCCCTACGCCAGGATCACCCCCTGTCCGGGGACGCCGCTTATCGCATGATCTTCGCCAAGAGCCTAGGGGAGGCGGAGAGGCTCCTCTCCACCCCGCGGGACGAGCGGGTGATCGGCGAGGATTAAACGCGGAGGGCCAACCGGAAGCATAGGCCCCGGTCGCGCGGCGAGGGTCTCGTTCAGCCCTTATTGGCCGAAGTCCGTTCGGCCCAAAGAAACTGGAGGACCTTGCGCACGTAGCGTTGGGTCTCGGGATAGGGCGGTATGCGATTGCCATACTGCGCCACGGCGTTCTCGCCGGCATTGTAGGCCGCCAGGGCCAGTTGCAGATCGTTTCCGAACAGGTTGAGCAAATCGCGTAAATACCTGGCGCCGCCGCGCAGATTCTCGGTCGGGTCCTCGATGTTCTGGACCTTATAACGCGCGGCGGTGGCCGGCATCAACTGCATAAGGCCGGTGGCACCAGCGGGAGAGACGGCACCGGGATTATAGGCCGACTCGGCGCGAACCACGGCATGCAGGAGTTCCGAATTAACCTTTTCCTGACCCGCGATCAATTCGATAGTGCGCTCGTAGCGGGCGCGGCGGGCGGAGAGCTTGGCCGGGGACGGCTCGATCAGGGTCCGGGTCCGGCTCTGGCCCATGGCCACCACCTTGGCGTTCTTCTCCGTGGCGATTTTGTTCGCATCCCGTTTCCACTCGAGCTTCAGATCATCACCCTGAAGCGGGGAATCGGTGAAATAGATCTTGCCGGCCGAATCGACGTACTTATAGACATCCGCCCCACCCGTCAGGGGCAAAAGCAGCAAGAGCAGGATGAGTCCGCGCATGGCGCCTCGTGACTTTCCAAAATTAAACAAAGAATTGCGATCCAGCCGAGGCTCGACGACTCATTTATCCTACACCCTACCCTAGCGCTAAATCTACCCCCCAAGCCCGACCGGCAAGCCCGGATCAGCCCGTTGGAGCTATCTCATTCAGTCGCCCATGGACGGTAGTAATTAGGAGACAGATGATGGTAATCAAGGAGGCCCACAAGCACATTTACCCCGAAAGTTGCGTAAATGCGACTAATGGTAATAATATCACAATAAGATCGGTCCTACCCTTGGTATTTTGTTATCTTACTCTCTTGGTTGAATATTTATGAGTGCATGGCGTAAGGATCATTATTCGGGAATCGGATTTTCAATCATCCGTTCGTCGCAAGCAGGCGACAAATCGCTTGAATAGCACGAATGCCATGCCTCGGAAATTAATCATATTTTTTGTTGCATGACCGGGTTTTGTTCTTATAATCGCGCTCATCATCAACATTCACATGACGACGATGGGGGTCACTGCATGAACCGGAGATATTTTCTCGGCCTAGCCCTTTCCGCCGCAACGGCACCCGCCTTCGCCAAATTTAACGCCCGAGAAAATACCCGCGTCCTCAACCTCCGGCACGTCCATACCGACGAAAAATTACGCATAGCCTACCGCGTAGGCGACAGCTACCGGCGCGATGCCCTGGCCAAGCTCAACCACTTCCTACGGGATCATCGTAACGATGAAACCACCTTCATGGACCCCAAGCTTTTCGACCTGATCTATGATTTGCAGACCCGGGTTGACAGCCAGGAATGCGAGATCGATGTCTACAGCGGCTATCGCTCACCCGCAACCAACGCCAGTCTTCGCAAGGCTTCCAGCCGGGTCGCACGCAACAGCCTCCATATCACGGGCCACGCCCTGGATGTCAGCTTCGTGGGCTGTGGCAATGCCAGTCTGCGCGAAAACGCCATTGCCCTGAGCCGGGGCGGGGTGGGTTACTACGGCAACTCCAGTAGCTTCGTCCATCTGGACACGGGACCGGTTCGCACCTGGCGTTCCTGATTAGGTTTTCCCGATCCTCCGTCGCGGCTTGGTGAACAAGCCGCGCTAAGCCCAACCTTCGCCGGCGCGGCCCCCACGGCAATTCCCTCAAAGCGTTTCTGGAAAACCTACCGTCAAGCTGTCAGGGTGTTGCCCGCAGGCAATCTCCAGACCGATGGGGGAGTCCTGGGGAAAGCGTTGGGCGACGATCCAATACTGGGTCAGGTCACCGCCCAACCCCGACAGATTCTTCAGGGCCCCGCGCATGCGGCGGCTGTCGAAAAAGGCAAAGGGTTCATCCAGAAAGACGAACTGGTCGTCGCGCACCAGCCGCGCCACCAGTTCCTGGGATAGGCCAAGGCGCAAGGCCAGCATGATCTGGCGCTGGGTGCCATTGGAGATCTCGTCCAGGTCCAGCAGATTGCGCTTATCCCCCGAATAGACCCGGACTTGCAGCCCCTCGCCCACCTCCAGAAATTCGTAGCGGCCCTCGGTGAATTGCGGCAGGGCGTGACTCACCATGTCGCGCAGCCCTTCGCTGAAGCGCCGCGAGAGGTCGCGTGCCGCCCCCTCCAGGAGTTCCTTAGCAAGCCGCCGGGTGGCGATCCAGTCGTTATCCAGGGCGATGCGCTTCCTGATTTCCGTCAACTCCCGCGTCAGGTCGCGATAACGCAGGCCCTCGGCCCGCAGCCGCTCCAGCCCCGCCTCCACGGAGGCCTTCAAGGCGGCAAGCCGGGCGAGATCGCGCCTGATCCAGACGGCCTCATGTTCCAGGGCGCTAGCCACCTCCGGGGCCGTGGCCTCAAGCAAGAGGATACGCTGGCGCAGGCGGGCCCGGCGCTCCACGTCTGGACGGTCGATGAAGACCCCGGTCGCTTCGTCCGTCCCCCCCTGACCCAAGGCACCGATCAGCCGCGCCGGCAGCGGTTCAAGGGCGTCCAGCCGATCCAGCTCCTGGGCCAGGCGCCGTGCCCGGGACCGGCGGCGGCGCATCCCCAGGGCTAGCAAGGCCAGCCAGAGCCAGAACAGGAGCAGGAGCCCGCCCAGGACCACCTCGACCGCCAGCACGACCGTGTGTGGGGTCAGCCCAGTCTCGGCGATCAAGCCCTCCAGCCAGGTCAACAGCACCGGGATGGGCCAGGTCTCCGGTTGAAAGCGCAGCAAGCCCCAGATCGTCCCCACCGCCAGGACGGCCAGGAGGGCAATGTTCGAGAACAGGCCCGCCAGGGCGCGGCGAGCACCGTGAGAGCCGAGGCGGCGGTAGGCCTGGCTGTATTCGTCGCTGGCGGTCTGGAGGGCGGGCAGACGCGCGGACAGACGTGCCTCCCGCTCGGCGATCTCCGCAAGGTTGAGCTCTAAAGCCTGCGCCCGCCCCGGTTCGGGGGAGATCCGCCCCAACTCATCCGTCAGGGTGCCTTGCTGCTTGAGCAATGAGGCCAAGGTCGCCTCGGTCTGGCGAATCTCCTCCCCCAGCCCGCTGGCGCATTCCTCCAAGGGCGCGGCACCGACCATGGCCCGCACGGCGGGGCTGCGGGGATGGGGCGAGCTGATCTCGCGTTGGGCCAGATAGAAGGTCTCGACATAATCGTCGAAGCCATAGCCGAGCAGGCGGGTGATGACCTCGGTAACCCCAGTGGCCCGTGCCAGGGGGCCGTCGGGGGCATCGACGAGAATCAGGCGCGCCGACTGCTCGCCATCGCGAGCTAGATGGCGGCTGACCTCGTAGCTGCGGCCCTTGACGCGAAACCTCAGGGTCACCGCCCCCTCACCCGAGCCCCAGTGCACCAGCTTGCCAATACGATCCTCGGCGAGGGAGAAGGTCCGGCCGAAGAGGGCGAAGCAAATAATCTCGCCGATGCCGCTCTTGCCACTTTCATTGTCACCGCTGAGGGCAATGATGCCGCGCTCCGGCAAATCCGTCAGGCGCAGGCGCCGGTAGCGATGCAGACACTCGGCCTTGATGCGCAGAATAATCATGAACGTCCCTCCCCAGGCGACTCCAGGGCCTGGAGCCGCTCCAGGGCCAGGGCCAGGGCGGCCTGAAAGCGCTTCTCGTCCAAGCCCTCGGCCGTGTCACGCCGCCGTTCCCGCTCCGCCGCGCCATAGGCGGCGAAGACGACGCTGGGCCGATCGAGGGGTTCATCCTGGGTCTTACGGCTGAAGGGAAGCTTAATCATGATTTGGCCTCGTGGGCCGCGCCGAAAGCGGACGCGGTGATAGCGACTATTGTCGGGTATTTTCCGAACTTGGCAAAGCCGAGACCGGGGTCACCTCCTCACTCACGGACCCGGAAGCGGCAATCCAGCGCCGGCAGGTCCACTTCCCGGGGAGAGACGCGCAGCGGGCTATTGAGGGCGGCGTCGCCCTGGAGGCGCACCCGGGTCTCCAGGGCCAGGTCCGGGATCAAGAGGACATGCTTGCGCTCCTCCCGGTCCACCACCATGGCCTCGCCCCACCAATCGGGATGGTCGCGCAGCCAGACCAGCTTCCAGTGCTGATTGGATAGCCGCTCGCTCCGGCGTATCGCCGTGGCAGTAGCCTCGGCCTCCCCCCCCCGGGCCGCCACCGCCTGGGCCTCGATCAGAGTCTCGCCCCGCAGCCAGGCCCGCAGCTGTTGGTGTACCAGGAGATCGGAATAGCGCCGCAGGGGACTGGTGGCACGGGTATAGATGGGCAGACCCAGGCCGAAATGGGGCGCGGGCTCACCCACCAGACGCGAGGGCTTAAAGCGACGACGGTAGGCGTACATGCCAGCCAGGTCCGTTGGTTGCTCCACCTTGTCCGGGGCCGGCTGGGTGACATAGGGGATGGGGATGCCCTGATCGCGACAAAAAGTGGCCACGGCCTCGCCAGCCATGAGCATGGCGTCCATGACCAGGGCCCGGCTACGCAACCGAGGCAGGGGGCGGATGACCACCTCGCCGTCGCGCACCCGCAGGCTTACCTCCGGCAGCTCGATACTGGCGGCGTCGTTGGCCTGACGGCGGTGACGGAATCGCTCGACCAACGTCCCCATGGCGGCGAAGGGCGACTCGTCGAGACGGCCCTCGACCACTTCGTAACTCAGACGCTCCACCCTGACCCAGGTCCGCTGGATGGTCACCTCCCTGACCTCGCCCGCCTCATCGCAACCGAAGCCAAAGGAGAGGGCCGGCGATATCTCCTGGAGGCCGAGACCCAACCGATGGGTGATGGCGAGGGGCAGCATGTTCACCATGCGCTCGGGCAGGTACTGGTTCCCGCCCCGGGCGCGGGCCTCGCGGTCCATCTCACTGTCGGGGGGGATGAGAGCGGCCACGTCGGCGACATGGACCCACAGCCGGTCGCCCTCCAGGCTCAAGGCATCGTCCGGGTCCTGGTTACCCTCGTCGTCGATGGCAAAGGCCGGGAGATGGGTGAGATCCAGGCGCTCCTCGTCCGGGAGCTGACCCACCGGCAGGAGGGGGTCGCCCTCGGGGAGGCCATTTCGGGCGGGATAGGGATTATGCTCCGGCGCCCAGAAACCAAACTGAATCAGGGCACGATGGGCGTTCTCGGGCGTTTCCGCATGCCCCAGGGCCTTGAGGATGCGGCTGTGTTCGGACTGGCCCCAGGCCAGGCGCTCTACCTCCGCCAGACGCTCGGCGTCCTCCGGCAGGGGCTGGCGGGCGGTCAGGCGCGCCAGGAAGTCCGCCCAGTCCCGGGCCGCCGTCTCCTTGGCGCCCCGCTGAGCCTGGTCGGCCTCCACCTGCTGGCGGGGGCGGGCCCGAATCTCCTCCGGGGTACCGGTAAACCAGAGCCCTTCCGCCACCAGCCGCCAGGCCGCCCAGGCGGAGGCCGGCGTGAAGGCCCCATGGAGCAGTTCCGCCAACTCCCGCAAATGGGTCGTGCCGCCCTCCAGCAGCTCCCAGGCCTCCGCGAAGGCGCCCTCCGCCTGGTCGAGTTCGCTGAGATTGCGTAAAGGGCCGGGGTGCAGCAGGTCAATGTCCTTGAGGCGCACCCGCTTGATCTCGCCCTTGTCGAGACCGATCTCAATCTTCTCGCCCAAGCTCAGGACGCGAGCCGGATGGCCCTTATAGAGCACCAGGCTATCGACCCGGAGATTGGCTTGATGAATACTCAATTAAGGTTGCCGTCACGGTTGGATTGGAAAATCTCGCTCATCGCTATGATATACCGGTTGCGACCAGCCCCGGACACCATCGAAACGGAGACCCCATGACTACGAACGAACAGTGGCGAGATTTTCTGCGGACCCGTTCGGCCCGGATCAATGACCTGGGCCAGGCCCAGTTTCCCGACGCCCCGCTCGGCGCCGCCCTCGCCCTCTGTGATCTAAGCCACCTAGGCCTGATCTCGGTCACGGGCGAGGATGCCACCCGCTTCCTGCAAGGCCAGTTCACCAACGACATCCGCCGGCTAAACACAACGCAAACGCAACTGAGTAGCCATTGCACCCCCAAGGGACGCATGCTGGCCAACTTCCGCGTCTTTCGCCTGGACGAGACCACCTATCTGCAACTCCCGCGGCCGCAACTTGACATGCTGCTCACACGGCTGCGGATGTATGTCCTGCGCGCCAAGGTGGTGCTGACCGATGTCTCGGACGACTTCGTCACCCTGGGGCTGAGCGGCGACCAGGCCCCGGAATGCCTGGCGGCGCTGTTCCCGGCCCTCCCCGAGCAGGCCAACGACCTGACCCGTCACGGCGAGCTGGCACTGATCCGCCTGGCCGGCCCCACCCCGCGCTTTCAGATGCTGGGACCGGTTACGGCCATGATGCCTCTCTGGGATAGCTTGGCCGCCACGGCGACCCCAGTCAACGCCGCCCACTGGACCCTCCTCGAGATCCGCGCCGGCATCCCGACTATCCATACCGAGACCCGCGAGGCCTTCGTCCCCCAGATGGCCAACATGCAGCTCATCGATGGCGTCAGCTTCACCAAGGGTTGCTACACGGGGCAGGAGATCGTGGCCCGCATGCAGTATCTGGGGAAGCTCAAGCGCCGCCTGTACCTGGGCGAGGTGACCACGGAGCGCGCCCCCCGGCCCGGCGACGCGGTGTTCTCGCCCATCAGCGACTCCGCCCAGACCGCCGGCACCATCCTGGAGGCCTGCGCCCTCGGTGATAGCCGCTACGAGGTCTCCCTGGTGGTGGAGATCGCCGCCTTCGAGGACGGCCGCGTCGCCCTGGCGGAGTCAGGGCCCCTGCTGAAACTTCGGGAGCCGCCCTACGGCCTCCCCGCGGCCTGACCGATCCTACCCGACCCAGACGAGGAACCTTTTGGATGTGCGTCTGGGGCCTTGCCTGCCACGCGCCCCGCCGCGCCGAAGGCAACCGGAACCCCCGTCGCCTAGCCCGCGAAGTCCACGTCCAGGACGATCCGGTACCGCGCCTTGCCGGTGCGCAGATGCTCCAGGGCCTCGTTCACCGCGCTCATGGGAAAATGTTCCACCTGGGGCAGGGCCTGGTGACGGGCGGCGAAGTCGAGCATGGTGGCGATAGCGCGCGGCGAACCGGTGGGAGAGCCAGAAATACTCTGCTGGCCACCCAGGAGGGACATGGCACTGACGGGCATCGGCTCCAGGAGGGCGCCGACTAGATGGAAACGGCCCTTGGGCGCCAGAGTCCCCAGCACGGCCTGCCAGTCCAGGGGCACATTGACCGTGTCAATCACCAGGTCCAGGGACCTGGCGATAGCGCGCAGGGCGCGGCTATCCTGGCTGGAGACCACCCGGTGGGCGCCGAAAGCCAGGGCCTCCTCGCGCTTGGATTCGCTCGAGGTGAAGGCGGTGACCTCGCAACCCCAGGCCCGCAGAAACTTCAGGGCCATGTGGCCCAGCCCGCCAATGCCGATCACACCCACCCGCGCCGTCGGCGGGATGCCGTGGATCAAGAGCGGGGCGAAGACGGTGATGCCGCCGCACAGCAGGGGGCCCGCGGCGGCGGCGTCAAGGGCCTCGGGCAGGGGGATAGCCCAGGCCCAGTGGCTGCGCAGGCGTTCCGCGAAGCCGCCATGACGGCCGACGATGGTCCCCTGGGCCTCACCACAGAGGTGGTGATCCCCGGACAGACAGGTATGACAATGCATGCAGCTCTGCGCCGTCCAGCCGATGCCGACACGCTGTCCCAGGGCCAAGCCGGCGACCTGGTCCCCAAGGGCGACAATACGCCCCACCACCTCGTGCCCTGGCACGAAGGGATAGCGGGTGATGCCCCAGTCATTCCGGAGCATCGAGAGGTCGGAATGACAGATGCCACAAAACTCGACGGCGATCTCGACCTGATCCGCGCCCAAGGGACCCGGATCGTAGGTAAAGGGCTGACAGGCCCCGCCCGCGGCGGTGGCGGCCCAGGCATTGATAAGACTCATGGCTTTCTCTCCCGCTCACGTCCAAAAGGCTAAAAATCGAATGTTACACCCCTTGGGCGCGCATTTTTTCGGTTAAACTTGAGCCAATTGCTTTAGCTGAACTCGATAGACGCAGCCGAATAAACGCCATGGTAAAAAACGTTACAATGCGTGAGGCATGGTCCGGCGAGGCCGATTGCCGCAATTGTTCACTGCGGCACACAGTCCTGTTCGCTGGCCTGACGGAAGTGGATTTCGAGAAGATCCACGACCCCATTGACCAGTTCTCCCTCAAACCCGGGGCCTGCCTGTACCACGCCGGCGACCGGGGTGAATACCTGTTTACGGTGCGCACCGGCGCCCTCAAGTTGGTCCAGTATCTGCCGGATGGCAGCCAGCGCATCGTCCGCCTCGCCCGCTCCACCGACATCCTCGGCCTGGAGGCTATCCTCGAGGCCCCCTACCAGCACGAGGCCGTGATCCTGCAGCCCACGGAGGTTTGCCGCTTCCCGGCACGGGTGGTCAGGGTCCTGGGGGCCGAAAACCCCCGGCTGCACACGGAACTCATGGCCCGCTGGCAACGCGCCCTCTCGGAGGCCGATGCCTGGCTGACGGAACTCTCGACCGGCTCCGCCCGCCAACGCGTCGCCCGTCTGCTGCTGCGCCTGGTACGCGACCGCGAGAGCAGCGAGTGCGACCTCTTCAGCCGCGAGGACATGGGGGCCATGCTTGGCATCACCACCGAGACCACCAGCCGCACCATCGCCGAGTTCAAGCGCCAAGGCCTGCTGGTCGATCTCACCGCCAACCGCTTCCTGCTCGACATCCCCAACCTCCACCGGGTCGGCGCGGACTGACGGGCCCTTAGCCCACCCCACGGCTCTTTCTCCAGGCCCCACCGCCAGAGCCGCTCTGCTCCGGGTTTCCGCTCCCGGAATCGCCAGAAAATTCGGACCATGCCTCCCTCGCAGCGAGCACACCCCATTCTTGGTCCTGGGCAGCCGATGACAACGCGTCCGTAGCGCGGCACCCACCAAATTGATCCTTTTCAATGCCCCGGGCTCGCCACTCCCTTAGCCTAATCTTCCCATCGCGACAGCCATCCCCCCGGAGTAACATGACGAATCCCGCGCCCCTGCCCCGCCTGGCTCACCTGCCCGTCGCCTTTTTTTCCATGGTCATGGGGCTGGCCGGGCTGTCCATCGCCTGGCACAAGGCCGAGCAGGTTTTGGCGATTGGCCTGCCCATCGCCGACATCTTGCTGGGGATCGCCACCCTCGCCTTCCTGGTTTTAGGGCTGGCCTATCTCACCAAGTTGATCCGCTACCGGGAGGCGGTCCACAAGGAACTCGCCCATCCCATCCAGCTCAATTTCTTCCCGACTATCTCCATGAGCCTGCTGTTGCTCGGCATCGCCACCCTGGAGCACTGGCCAGGCCTGGCGGAGGTCCTCTGGGTGATTGGCGCGACGTCGCAACTCCTGCTGACCCTCTATGTGCTGAATGTCTGGATTCACCATGAACGGTTCGAGGTCCACCACGTCAATCCCGCCTGGTTCATCCCGATCGTCGGCAATGTTCTGGTGCCCATTGCTGGCGCCCGCCTGGGATTCATCGAGACCTCCTGGTTCTTCCTCGCCATCGGCCTCCTCTTCTGGCTGCTGCTCTTCGCCATCGTGCTCCAGCGATTCATCTTCCATCCCTCCCTGCCCGACCGGCTGATGCCAACCTTCTTCATCCTCATAGCCCCGCCGGCGGTGGGTTTCATCGCCTACCTGCAATTGAGCGGCGGACTGGATGCCCTAGCCCGCATCCTCTACTACGCGGGACTCTTCCTGACCCTGCTGCTGACGGTCCAGGTGGGGCGGTTTCTGCGCCTGGAATTCTTCCTGTCCTGGTGGGCCTACTCCTTCCCCCTCGCCGCCATGACCACCGCGACCTTCATCATGTACCAGCTCACCCAAAACCTGGCCTTCGCCATCCTGGGCTGGGGGCTATTGAGCCTGGTCAGCCTGGTGGTGGTCTATCTGCTCTATCGCACGGCCTGGGCCGTCCGGGAGGGCCAGATCTGCGTTCCGGTGCATGAAAGCTCCCTGCCGGAGGGTTCATGCAGGATACCGCCGGCCCCGCGGGGAGGCCCGGCAGCCGTTCAATGACAATCGAGGGAGGAGGCTAGCCGTGAAACAAGCCCTGTCACAGGCGTCCTACAGCACCTTCAGTCTGGAGATCGAGCCTGGGGAGACCCGCTACCGCTCGGTGGATGAAATCATTGCCTACTTCAGACAGTGCATCGAGGAACACAGGACCGCCAGGTTCATCGCCGAGTTTGACCACTATGCCCACACCCGCGCCCTACCCGAGGGCCAGATCGGCGAGGGCATTCTGGCCGCCAAGCTACTGATCCTTTGTTTCGGCATCAGCCTGCCGGACCCCGGCATGCTGGCCATTCGCCCGCGGTCCATCGGTGTGGCCCAGACGAACAAGGGGTTTTTCATCACCTTCCTGGAGGCCCCCATGCCCGTGGCCAACGCCGCCATGGAGGACTGGGCTAAGGGCCTGTGCGAACCCGTCAACTTTGAGGCGTTTCCTGATAGATCAAGGTGATATCGACGCGCCGGTTCAGACGCCGACCCTCCGGGGTGTCGTTGGCGGCCAGGGGATAGTCTGGGCCATGGCCCTGCGTCCGCAGCCGCGCGGGATAGACGCCAGAGGCCAGAAAATAGTTCTGAACCGAGTAGGCACGGTGATCGGAGAGTTCCATGTTGTGGCCCCGGGAGCCGGTGCTATCCGTATGACCCGCGATATCCAGGCGCGTCTTGCCGTAGCGATTGACGATGGCGGCAATCTTGTCCATGGTTGAGTAAAAGCCAGGTTTGATCTGATCCGAATCGATCTCGAAGGCAGTTTCACCCGTCATACCCACCAACAATTCGCCCTCGGAGATGCGCTCCACCCGGATCTGGCCCAAGGCGATCTCGTTCGCCAATACCCGCTCAAAATCCCGCTGCTGCTGCTCCATGTAATTGCCAATCAGGCCCCCGACCAGGGCCCCGCCAATGGCACCGATGGCCGCGCCCTGGCCCGAGTTGTTAGCCGCCAGGGCGCCAATGGCCGCGCCGGACAAGGCGCCGATACCGACCCCCTTTTCCGTCTGGGACATGGGCCTGGAATTGCCATATTCATCCGTGGCGCAACCGGCGGTCAGCAGGGTGGCGACGAGGATGGCGCCGATCTTGATGGGGTAGGACATGGTCTTGATCTCCGGGTTCGGGACGCAGGCAACAGGGGCCGCCCAGGTGGGGAATGTTAGCAGACAAGCCCGGCCATGCGGCACACCCCTCATCCCAGCCATGCGGACCCTGGCAAGATGTTGTCCATCCGGTAAATTCCGGCGATTCTTTCTCGTCGCCCCCGGCAAGGCTACAATGGCGTCCCCTTTTTCACCCGGCCTCGGACCTCGCATGGACAGATATCACGTTTATGGCATTGGCAATGCCCTGGTGGACATGGAATACGAGGTCGAACTCGATGACCTCGAAACCCTGCGCCTGGACAAGGGTGTCATGACCCTGGTGGGCCAGGACCACCAGAGTGAGATCATGGCCCACCTGGCCGATCGCCCCCATCAAAAGGGCTCCGGTGGCTCCGCCGCCAACTCCATCATCGCCATCAGCCAGCTCGGCGGAAAGGCCTTCTACTCCTGCAAGGTCGCCAACGATCCCCTCGGCCATTTTTACCTGGATGATCTCATCGCTAACGGCGTCGCCACCAACCGTCATGGCGAACGCGAGGAGGGCGACACGGGCCGCTGCGTCGTGCTGGTCACCCCCGACTCGGACCGGACCATGCTGACCTACCTGGGCATCAGCGGCGAATTCACCGATCGTGAATTGGTCCCGGATGCCATCATCAACGCGGACTACTACTATACGGAAGGCTATCTGGTCACCTCGGAAGGTGCCCGCGCCGCCGCCATCCGGGGCCGGGAGATCGCCCAAGCCGCGGGGGTCAAGACCGCCATCTCCCTCTCCGACCCCAACATGGTCACCCACTTCAAGCCCGGGCTGATGGCCATGATCGGCCCCGGGGTGGACCTGGTCTTCGCCAACGAGGCGGAGGCCAAGGGGATGGCCAAGACCAGCGACCTGCACTCGGCCATCGCCTACCTCAAGACCATCGGCCGGGAGTTCGCCCTCACCTTGGGCCCCAGGGGTGCCCTCCTCTTTGACGGCCAGGAGCTGATCGAGATCGCCCCCGTCCAGACCCAAGCCCTGGACACGGTCGGCGCCGGCGACATGTTCGCGGGCGCCTGCCTCTACGCCCTCACCCAGGG
>JBATOB010000336.1:0-1657 GCA_049290655.1 Chromatiaceae bacterium
GAGCAGAGTCCGGGCGCCTCCATGACCAAGGAGGAAAAGGTGCGCATTGCCAAGGCCCTGGAAAAGCTCCGGGTTGACGTCATCGAGGCGGGTTTCCCCATCGCCAGTCCTGGCGACTTCGAGGCCGTCAAGGCGGTGGCCGCGGTCATCAAGGACAGTACCGTCTGCGGCCTGGCCCGCGCCATGGATCGCGATATCGATACCGCGGGCGAGGCCCTCGCCTGCGCCAAGTCGGCCCGTATCCATACCTTCATCGCTACCTCGCCCATCCACATGGAGCGCAAGCTGCGCATGACCCCGGATCAGGTGGTCGAGCAGGCGGTCCATGCCGTCAAGCGGGCCCGACGTTTCACGGACGACGTGGAATTCTCCCCGGAGGACGCGGGTCGCTCCGATCTGGATTTCCTCTGCCGGGTCCTGGAGGCGGTGATCGATGCTGGTGCCCGCACGGTTAATATCCCGGACACCGTCGGCTACAGCGTGCCCTATCAGTTTGGTGATCTCATCCGCAATCTGCTTGAGCGGGTACCCAATGCCGACAAGGCGGTCTTTTCCGTCCATTGTCACAACGACCTGGGCCTGGCTGTCGCCAATTCCCTGGCGGCGGTGCGCAATGGCGCCCGCCAGGTGGAGTGCACCATCAACGGCCTCGGCGAGCGGGCCGGCAATGCCGCCCTCGAGGAGGTCGTCATGGCCGTGCGCACCCGCCAGGATCACTTCATCTGCGACACCCGCCTCGATACCACCCAGATCCTCCACTGCTCGCGGCTGGTGTCCGGCATCACCGGCTTCCCGGTGCAGCCCAACAAGGCGGTGGTGGGCGCCAATGCCTTCGCTCATGAGTCCGGCATCCACCAGGACGGCGTCCTCAAGCACCGCGAGACCTACGAGATCATGCGCGCCGAGGATGTGGGCTGGACCGAGAACCGCATGGTGATGGGCAAGCACTCGGGCCGCAACGCCTTCAAGAGCCGTCTCGGTGAACTGGGCATCAGCTTCGACTCCGAGGAAGAGCTCAACGCCGCCTTCGCCCGCTTCAAGGAGTTGGCCGACAAAAAGCACGAGATCTTCGACGAGGACCTCCAGACCCTGGTGACCGACGCCAATCTCGACGCCACCAACGAGCGCGTCAAGCTGGTGTCGATGAAGGTCTGCTCCGAGACCGGCGAGACCCCCAGGGCCGATGTGGTCCTGCTGGTGGACGGCCAGGAGGAGCCCGGCGCGGCCATCGGCGGTGGCCCCGTGGATGCCACCTTCAAGGCCATCGAGTCCATCGTCAACTCGGGGACCGTGCTGCGACTCTACTCGGTCAACAACATCACCAGCGGCACCGACGCCCAGGGCGAGGTCACGGTGCGGCTGGAAAAGGGTGGTCGCGTCGTCAATGGCCAGGGGGCGGACACGGATATCATCATTGCCTCCGCCAAGGCTTATATCAACGCCTGTAACAAGGTGCTGAGGCCTCTGCAGCGGGCCCACCCCCAGGCCGCCGACGTCTGAGGGCACCTGCCATGGACCCGACCCGGCGCTACCTCTACCTGGATGCCATGGGTATCCAGTCCTGGGGCCTGCGGGTCGGGGGTGGCGGGGATCAGGCAGGGATGCCAGCCCAAGTGGCGGGCGCGGGGGGCGAAGTGGCGATGGCCCGCCTCGACCC
>JBATOB010000337.1:0-4077 GCA_049290655.1 Chromatiaceae bacterium
AGGCCTCCCAGCCCCGGGATTGGCAACGCCGGGCCACCGTGTCGCGCAGCCGCCCGGGGTTGGCCGCGATCGCGGCGAAGCCCTGGGTTGCCGCCCATTCGAGCAGGTCGTGGAGGAAGGTGCCGGCCTCGGGTCCCCGGGGGAAGGCATGGGGGGAGCCCGGCGCGGGCGTCGTTCGCGGGCTGGCCGGGATCGTGGCGGCCCCCTGGCTGGTGGGGATCACCGCAGGTCCCTGGCCCACCGGGGACCCCTGGGCCATGGGGGTCGCGGTCGGATCAGGCGGGGTAGCCAACGGGGCCAGGCCCACGGCGGCCAGAGTCCGCGCGGCCTGTATCTCCAGGAAGCGCTCCTCGGCCGGGGTCTCGGCGGCCCGGGCGGCACTGCCATCGGTATCCCATCCGACATCGCCTTGGACGCCCCCGATCGCCACGCCGCCCGCCAGGGCGCGGCCGATGGCCGAGTAGCTGGCGATCCACCAGGGCTCGCTCACCACCTTCTGCGAGGCGCGGGCGGCACCAAGGGTGGCCATCGCCGCCAAGGGCCGGAAGGATTGATGTGAGGGCGCGGGTGCCGGGACCAGGGCCATGTCGGCGCAGTCCCCGCGCCAGCCCTCGAGCGCCGGCTCCAGACCCGATGGCGCCAGCGGCTCCCCACCCCCCAGCAGGTAGCCAAAGGCCCCTTGTTCCAGGCCCTTGATGGGCGCCAGGCCCACCCAGGTGGCATAGCGCGCGCGGGTCAGGGCGACATAGAGTTTGCGCAGGTCCTCCCCCAGGCGCTCGCGGTTGGCCCGCTCCAGGACATCGCCCTGGGCGGAGAGCGACAGTTGCGGTTGACCCTGGTCGTCATGCCATTTGAGCGGCGGATCCGTGTCCGTGACAGGCCGATAGTCCGCGGCGAAGGGCAGGAAGACCAGCGGGTATTCGAGCCCCTTGGACTTATGCACCGTCACCACCCGCACCAAGTCAGCGTCCGTCTCCAGGCGGATCAGGCGTGCGTCGCCGCCAGAGCCCTGCCCGGCCTCCTGGCACTCCTCCGCCAGATAGCGCATGAGGGCGTGCTCGCCATCGAGCAGACCGCTGGCCTGTTGTAGCAGTTCGGCCAGGTGTAGCAAGTCGGTGAGGACCCGCTCGCCCGTGAGCGCCGGGTCGGGGGCCACCGGCTCCGCCCCGGGCAGCCTGGCGGGAGCGGCCAGGGGGTAGGGCCCAAGGGTTGCGGGGACTTCGCTCTCGCTCATGGCGCCCAGGCCCAGTAACCGGGCCGGGACCTGGAAATCGTTGATCAGCCCCCGCAACATCGGCAGCACCCCCTGGCGGCGCCAGAGGTCGCGATAGCCGCGAAACTGGAGTACACGCCCCTCCAGGGCCAGTTCGTCCTGGTTGAGCTGGTCCAGCTCGGCCCAGCTCAGGCCGAGGGTCCGGGTCGCCAGGGCGGTACGCACCAGACGGGTGTCGTCGGGTTCGGCGCAGGCGGCCAGCCAATGCTGGAGCTCCCGGGCCTGGGGGCTCTGGAAGACCGAATCCTGGTCGGAGAGATAGACGGTGCGCACCCCGCGGCGGGCCAGGGCCCCGCGGATGAGGTCGGCCTCCTTGCGCTTGTTGACCAGTACCGCCAGATCCGCCGGGCGCAGGGGCCGGAACCGGCTGGGCTCGCCGGTCGGAACGAACCCCGCCCGACCCCCCTCGCCCCCCCCGAGAAGACGTACCATCTCGCTGGCGCAGATCTCGGCGATCTGGTCGCGGTAGGCCTCCTTGCCGAGCGGTTTGCCATTGTCCGGGGGTGGCAACCACCAGACCGTGAGCGCGGGTAGGGCCTGGCCATCGGCCTGGAGGGCGTCGGCGCGCCCCTGGGCCTCAGCCGCGATGAAGGGCACCGGATTCTCCGTCTCCTGGCGAAAGAGGAAGGCCCCCTGGCCGGTCGGGCGCTCCTCGGCGGCCTGAAAGCAGCGGTTGGTGGCCCTCACCATGGCCTGGGTGGCGCGAAAGTTCTTCTTGAGGGTGTAGAGCCGGCGCTTGCAGGCCTGGCGCGCCCGCAGGTAGGTGAAGATGTCGGCCCCCCGGAAGGCATAGATGGCCTGCTTGGGGTCGCCGATGAGGACCAGGACAGTGGCGGTATCGTTGCTCGCCACCTGGTAGATGGCATCGAAGATGCGGTACTGCACCGGGTCCGTGTCCTGGAACTCGTCGATCAGGGCGACGGGAAACTGGCGCCGGATGGTCGCGGCCAGGCGGTCGCCGTGGGGGCCTTGGAGGGCGGCGTCGAGCCGGGTCAGGAGGTCGTTGAAGCCCATCTGGGCGCGGCGGGCCTGCTCGGTGGCGAAGCGCTGGTGGACCCAGCGGGCGGCGTGACAGAGGATGGCGCTCTGGGCATTGGGCAGGTTATTCAAGGCTCTCTGGAGGTCGGCGGTCTCCGCTAGGGCGGGATGAGCGGGTGGCGCGCCCTTATCCGCTCTCCAGGCATCCGCCAGTCCCGCGGGGGTGAGGCGGGTCCAGCCCGTCTTCAGGTCCAGGGACTCCGCGAGGGGATCGTTGACCCAGGCCCGCAGTGCCTCTAACCAGGGGTTGTAGTAGCCGGGGCGCAGCTTGGTCCCATTGAGGCACTTGTTAGCGACGGCCCCATCCAGCAGCGCCTGCAATTCCTCCGTCCAGGGTGCCCAGCGCGCCTTGAGTTCCTCCAGGCAAGCCAGCCGGGGCGCCCGCGCCTCCAGGATCGAGCGCCCCGGCTCGGGCGGGTCCGCCAGCCGATCGGCATGATCGATTAGCCCCTTCAGCCCCTGCTCCAGGGCGGCGGGGTCTGGCCACCAGCGCCGGACCTCGGCGACCGATTCGGCGTCGAGGGGCACCATGAAGGTCCGCCAATAGTCGCGCACCACCTCGGCGAGCAACTCGCTCTGGTCGGTCTCCAGGGTCTGGGTGAAGAGGCTGCCGCTGTCGAAGGCGTGCTCGCGCAGCATGCGGTTGCACCAGGCGTGGATGGTGGAGACCGCCGCCTCGTCCATCCAGTCGGCGGCCAATTGCAACTGGTGGGCACGGGCAGGCCATTGAGCCGGCGGGTACTCAAGCCGCAGGTCGTGGAGCAGGTCCTCCCCGGCGGGGCGCTGGAAGAGGCTGGTTGCATCGGCGCGGAAATAGCCGGCGGCCTCCGTCAGGCGGGAGCGGATGCGGTCGCGCAACTCCTGGGTAGCGGCCTCGGTGAAGGTGACCACCAGGATCTCCGGCGGCGTAAAACCGGGGGTAGATGCCTCGTTTTCGGCTGATTCAATCAGGGCTTCGGCCTCCCCTGGCTTATCCGGGCGCTCATCCCTCCGCGCTTGCCGATGGCCCAGCACCAGCCGCACATAAAGGGTGGCGATGGTGAAGGTCTTGCCCGTGCCGGCGCTGGCCTCGATGAGGCGGCTGCCCTGGAGGGGGAACCGCAGGGGGTCGAGGGTCGCGGGGCTGGCCGGGTCCGCCGCCGGCTGGGATGTCATGCCGTTCATGCCGTGGCTCCCGTGGGCTGGGTGAGGTCGGTCGGTGGGGGCTGGTCCTTGGGGGGGTGGAGCGCGGCATAAAGCGGGCGCAACAGGGTCTCGGCCCAGGTGGCAAACTCACCGCCAGCGGCGAGGGTAGCAAAATCCGGATAGACCCGCGCCAGATAGACATCGGTCCCGACCTCGCCCGCTCGCTGATAGCTACCTTCGTAGGTTTCACGCGCGGCGGCGGCCTGTTGCCCTTTCAGCCACTCGAAGGCGGTCTTGGTGGCCAGCGGCAGCGGCCGGCACATGCCCTGGTGCCAGGCCCCCATCAGGGTGGTCAGATACCTCCGGGCCTGCTCCGGGTCGAGGGGTGCCAGGGTGATATCGCCGACCTTGCTGAGGATGGTCGTGGTCAGGGGCTCTCCCCCCAGGTGCCCGGCAAGGTGGTCCACCCAGTGGCGGATGAGTTTATCCCCGCGATACTGCCGGTCTTTCACCAGATCGCGGCTCTCCAGCACCACCCGGCCCCGCTGGCCGCCCTCATCGACCCGGATGGCGCCGAGCCAGTCCGCAAGCTCCAGGGTCTGGCCCGCGACGGGGGTCGCGAACTGGATGGCCTCTTCCTC
>JBATOB010000338.1:0-11465 GCA_049290655.1 Chromatiaceae bacterium
GGCCAGGACCGGGGGGGCATGGCCGCGCGTTTTCATCTCGGACTCGCCCAGGCCGCGGCCGATCTCGCGTGCCGGCTGGCCACCGAGCGGGGGCTCGCCTCCGTCGCCCTCTCCGGCGGTGTCTTCCAGAACAAGACCCTCTTCGAGGCTATCGCCCAGCGCCTGCGCCAACAAGGCCTGCGGGTCCTGACCCATCGCCAGGTCCCCGTCAACGATGGGGGTCTTGCCCTCGGGCAGGCAGTGGCCGCGGCGGCTAGACTTATGCCATTATCCTCAACAGGCTGTTGAAGCATGATCCATCCCCCCTTCCTTGCCCTTTTACTCGGCGGGTTCCTGCTGTTTGGCCAGGCCCAGGCCGCCCCCTTGAACCCCAGTCAGGTGCCCGGGCCTTTACAAGACTGGACCGCCTGGGTCCTGTGGGGTGACCCTAGCCACGCCTGCCCCCGGCTTACGGGTGACCCCGAGACCCGTTCCTGCGTCTGGCCCGCCACCCTGCGGCTGGCGCTCGACGATGCCGGCGGCACCTTTACCCTGGAGGTCGAGACCTTCGCGGACCAGCCTATCCCCTTGCCGGGGGATGGCGATCATTGGCCCCTGGCGGTGATGGCCAAGGACCAGCCCGCTCCCGTGGTCAGCCACCAGGGCCGGCCCGTCGTCTGGCTGCCGCCGGGCCAGCATGGCCTCCACGGCCGCTTCCACTGGGACCGGTTGCCGACGGCCTTGACCCTGCCACCCCGGTTGGCCCTGGTCGAAGTGAGCATCAATGGCGCCCCGCTTCCCTTTCCACCACTGAACGATCAGGGCCAGGTCTGGCTCTCTGCCACGGGTCCGACGGGCCCCCTCGCCGCCACGCCGGAAGACAGCCTGCGGCTCCAGGTCTTCCGGCGTCTGGAGGAGGGGGTGCCGATGCGGTTGAGTAGCCGTCTGGTGTTCGATATAGCCGGCGGTCCCCGCGAGATCGTCCTGCCCGCGACCCTGCCGGAGGGCGCCATCCCCATGGCGATCCAGAGCCCCCTGGCCGCGCGCCTGGACCCGGATGGCCGCCTGCTCTTGCAGGCGCGGCCCGGTCATTGGGTCCTGGATATTCAGGCCCGCTACGAGGGTGACCGGACCGCCTTCCCCTTCGCGCCGCCCCCGGAGCCTTGGCCCGCGGAGGAGATCTGGGCCTACCAGTCCAATCCCGCTATCCGTCTCATCGAGATCCTGGGCGCGGCGGCGGTAGACCCCCGCCAGACCGAGCTGCCCGAGGAGTGGCGGTCCCTCCCGGCCTTTCGTCTGAGCGCGGGCGTGACCCTGAATTTCAATGTGATTCGGCGTGGCGATCCCCTCCCCGAGCCGGATCGGCTGAGCCTGCGGCGCCAGATCTGGCTCGACTTCGATGGCCGGGGCTACAGCGTGCGGGACAGGATCGGCGGGACCATGACCCAAGGCTGGCGGCTCGATGCCGGCGAGGGCATGACTCTGGGGCGGGTTGACATCGACGGCGAGCCCCAGTCGATCACCCGCGATCCGGTCTCCGATGCCCCGGGCGTGGAGGTGCGGCGCGGCCAGCTCGACCTGACGGCCGAGAGTCGTCTGCCCAACGCCACCGTCCTGTCGACGACGGGCTGGGTACGGGATTTCCACCAGGTCGGCGCGGAACTGAACCTGCCCCCGGGCTGGCGCCTCTTTGCCGCCCTCGGCGTGGATCAGGCCCAAGGCAGTTGGCTGGCCGCCTGGACCCTCCTGGATTTCTTTCTGGTCCTCGTCATCACCCTGGCCATGGGGCGACTCTATGGCTGGGGTACCGCCGCCCTGGCCCTGGTCGCCCTGGCGCTCATCTGGCAGGAACCCGACGCGCCTCGCTATGCGTGGCTCAACCTCCTGGCCGCTATCGCCTTGGAACGAGTCCTGCCGGCGGGGATCCTGGCGCGCTGGGTCAAGGCCTATCGCCTGCTATCTATCCTGGCCCTGGCGATCATCGCTATTCCCTTCATGGCTAGTCAGTTACGGCTTGGTCTTTATCCCCAACTGGAGAATCCCTATCTGGAACAGCCCGCGCCGGTCCAGGCCCTGGTGAAAGATAAGGTGAGGGCCATGGCGCCCATGGAAATCGTGGCGGACCAGGAGTTGGCCCTGTTGGAATCAGCGTCCGGAGTTGAAAAACGGGCTAGTTCCTCTAGCCTCCGTGCCCCATCGCCGAAGGCGGGTGCCGCTCCCGGCGGTCCGCGCCCGGATATCAACCGTATTGATCCCGATGCCCTGACCCAAACCGGGCCCGGCATGCCGAATTGGCATTGGAACCGGGTGGCGTTGAACTGGCAGGGCCCGGTCCAGAGCGGCCAGGAGCTACGGCTGCTTCTGATCCCGCCCGCCGGCAATCTGCTCCTGGGGGTCCTGCGGGTAGTCCTGATACTGGGTCTAGCCCTCCTCCTCGCGGGTGGCCTGGCCAAGGGCAAGCCCGGTTGGTCGCGCCTGGGTGGCGGACTGCTTCTGGTCATGCTGGCGATTGCCATCGTACCCAGCGCCCGAGCCGGTGACTTCCCCGGCCCCGAGATGCTGAACGAACTCAAGGCGCGCCTGCTGGCGCCGCCGGATTGCCATCCCCAGTGCGCCGAAATAGCGCACCTGGCCCTGACCGCCAGCCCCGAGGTCCTGCGGCTGGACCTGGAGATCGACGTCCAGGATCCAGTCGGCATCCCCTTGCCGGCCCAGGTGGGGCAGTGGCTGCCGTCCCAGGTCGAAATCGACGGCCAGCCCGCCAGGGCCCTGATGCGTGGCGAGGAGGGTCATCCCTGGGTCCTGGTGGCGGCGGGTCGGCATCGCGTCAGCCTCGCCGGCGCCCCGCCGGTTCGTGACCGCATCGCACTGCCCTTGCCCCTCAAGCCGCGCCAGGTCTCGGCCACGACCACCGGTTGGCGCCTCTCCGGCATCGGTGACAATGGCGTCCCGGAGGTCCAACTCCAGCTCATCCGCGAGACGGTTACGGAGGGCGGGACCGTCGGGGTCGGGGCCCAGGCGGGCCAGGTCCCGCCAACCGTCGCGCTACCGCCCTTTCTGGAGTTGGATCGCACCCTGGTGCTGGGCCTGTCCTGGCGGGTCGAGACACATCTGAGGCGCCTGACGCCCGCCGATGTCCCCGTCAGGGTTGAGATCCCCTTGCTGCCCGGCGAGGCCGTGCTCACGCCCGGTATCAAGGTGACCGACGGCCGCCTGACCGCCAATCTGCCCGCTGGTCATAGTCAACTGGTCTGGGAATCCAAGCTGGAACCCCGGGACACCTTGACCCTGACGGCCCCCGCGACCCGGGACTGGAACGAAATCTGGCGCCTGGACGCCAGCCCCCTCTGGCATGTCGAGTTCGCGGGGCTGGCCCCGGTCCATCACCAGAACCCAACGGGCCAGTGGTGGCCCGAATGGCGACCCTGGGCGGGTGAAACCCTCGGCCTGAGTATCAGCCGGCCCCCGGGGGCAACCGGGGCCAGCTTGACGCTGGATGCCAGCGCACTGCGCCTGCGACCGGGTGATCGCTCCACCGAGGCCACCCTGACGCTGGACCTGCGCGCCTCGCGGGGAGGCCGGCAGCCGGTGCGCCTGCCCGAGGGCGCTCGGCTCCAGTCCGTCACCCTGGATGGCGTGGCCCAGCCCATCCGTCTGGAGGAGGGGCAAGTCCTCCTGCCGGTCCATCCGGGTACCCAGGAGGCGGTGTTGACCTGGATTCAGGAGGTTGGCATCGACACCCGCCTCGTTACGCCCGCCGTGGGCCTGGGCGCGCCCAGCGTCAATGCCACCACCCGCATCGAATTGGGCCCGGAGCGCTGGGTGCTGTGGCTGGGGGGTCCAACCCTGGGTCCGGCCGTGCTCTTCTGGAGCCTGATCCCGCTGATCGTCCTGGTCGCCCTGGGCTTGGGCCGGTTGCGGCTCAGTCCCGCCAGCGCCTGGCAATGGGGCCTGCTGCTGCTGGGTCTCAGTCAGGCGCCACCCCTGGGCGCCATCCTGGTCGTTGGCTGGCTGCTGGCCCTCGCCTGGCGCGGGGCCAAAGGCCAAGCCCTGAGTAATGGCGCCTTCAATCTGGTCCAGATTGGCCTGGTATTGCTCAGCCTCCAGGCCCTGAGCGCCCTGGCGGCGGCGGTGGCCGAGGGACTGCTGGGGCAACCCGCCATGCAGATCGCCGGCAATGGCTCCCATGCCGGACATCTCCTCTGGTACCAGGACCGCGCCGGCGATACCCTGCCCCGGCCCTGGGTCATCTCGGTCCCCCTCTGGGTCTATCGACTCCTCATGCTCGCCTGGGCGCTCTGGCTCGCCAACAGCCTGCTCAATTGGCTGCGCTGGGGATGGGGTTGCTTTTCCGCCGACGGTCTCTGGAGAAAATCACCCCGGCGTGCCTTCGCTAAATGGAGAAGGAGCGAGGAAGAAATCGGGAAACAGGGCGCCGATAAGGAGGCGGATAAAGAGGAGAAGCCCAAGGGCCAGGGACAGGATACCTGGATCTCGTGAAGGAGCATTTGTTGAATACAGGACGTTCCCTCATGGTCACCGACAGGGCGCGAAGAAGCGGTTGCTCAGGGCCTCGCGACATTGATTCCCGGTGTCCGTGATGAAACCGGGACCGCCGCCGGGCCAGTCCTCATGCTCCATCTCGAGGAGCTGGCGCGCGGCGGCGCAAGCTGGCTCCGCCCAGCAGTGATTTGCCGCGCCGCAGGCTCTCAGGATCAGTTGCTCGCAGGGAGACGCCCCGGAGATGTACTCGGCGCCGGGCTGATCGCTGGTCGGCGGGGCGTTGGATTGATCCGGCAGGCTCGCGGCGTGGGGCGGAGCTAGCATTTCCAACGTCGGCACCACGCGTCCCTCTCGAACTTGGATCACCGAGCCGTCCAACAGGCGATGCACGCCGTCCCAGAGCTGAGTCTGACGACCATCCTGGATGAGGAGGGGGCGGTTGGTGCGGGGGTCGACCTCGACCCACCCGCCCCTGACTAAGGGCGCGCCCCATGGCTCGCGGGCCATGACCGGGTTGGCAACGAGCAACAGGGTTGCCAGGATGGCGCCTCGATGCATAATCTTGCCATATCTATCAATGGGTTTTCTCGGAATCATCACCCAGGACCTCCACACGGATCATCACCGGAATTGAAAGCAGGCATGGCCCCCTTGCCCCTAGGGGCTGAAGCTCGTATTCATAGAGCCCAGGCGAGGCCGGGTTGTGAAAACAGGGTTTAAGGAACCGCAAGACCTGGCGGCTCACCTTGGAGGTGTATCGGAACAGGGACGCCGTCCGGCTAGCGCGCACCCTCGCCAGCCTCCGCGCTGGCCAGGGCAGCCAGGCACGGGGGTCCCAATGCCAGGATATAGGCGAGGATAGCCTTAGCGGAGGGCTGGTGAAGCTGGATCTGGCTGGGGTCCAGGGTGATGCCGTTCAGGAACTGGAGTTCGAGGACATCGTGACCCTTACGGCCGCTCTCGGGGAAGATGCCCGAGTAGAAGTAGCCCAACGCCTCGGCGGCCGCGGCGAGGGCGGGGGCGCCGGGGTCCTCCAGGTCGATGGACAAGAGGATACAGGCGATACCTTGCTCGACCAGGAATGCGGTGAAGGCGGCCAGTTTGTAGTGGACGGCCTCGCCGCCGGCGGCCTCGATGAGGGCCCGGTTCCAGGTCAGGTCGCGGTGGCACTCCAGAAAGTCGCCGCCGCCCGGCGGCATGGGGGCGGAGGGATCGGCCTCGGTTATGCTCAAGCCCAGCCAGTCGTAGCTGTGGCGGATCATCTGCCGGTGGCGGCTTGGGGGGTAGATGGTCCGGGGGCCCCGCGGCACCACCTGGTGATAGTTGAAGGTGGTGGTGATGCGGTCCCCGGGCCGGGCGCCCTCGACGAAGACGGCGGGGCTGGAGGCGAGGCGCAGCCCGACGGTAATCCGGCCCAGGGCCTCGCTGGCCTTTTGGGTGGCGACGTGATGGGTGACCGACAGGGAGTAGAGGGCGCGGACACCGCTCTGGGCAGCGTCGGCGTGCAGGTGGTCCGAGAGCTGGCGAAAGACCCCGCCCTTGCGGGCCTCGGGCAGGACAAAGGCGGCGCCCATCTCCCCCAGGAGGTCATCCGGGCGGTGGCGCATCATGGCGTAATGGCCGATGACGGTGCCGGCCTCGTCGATGGCGATCCAGGACAGGAGTTGGCCGGTGCGGCTTTGTTCCAGTACCCGATCCGGGTAGTAGATGACGTCCTTGTAGCCATAGCCATAGAGGTCCCAGGCGGCGCTGGCGAGGGCCAGGGCCTCCTCGGCGGTCCGGAGGCGGCGGTAGCTGATCCCGCCCTGGATCCGGACCTGGCGCCGATCGGGACGCAGGATGTCATGGCCGTGGCCCGGCGGCAGGGGCGCCGGCAGCCGCTTGATCAGCTCGAATTCCTGCCCCTCCTTCTCGACATAGCGCCACTTGACGCTGTCCATGGTCCTGGCGATCAGGAAGGTGCCCAAGCCCTGGGGGGTCTCCTCCAGGGACCGAGGCACCTGGTAATGGGGCAGACGGGCGAAGTCGAAGGGCCGGCCGGCGGCCCGCGCCACCAGGCGGATGGCCTCGTCATGGAATTCGATCCGGAGACGGACCGGGGTGTCCACCCCCTCCGGGATGGCGTGCTTGAAGAAGTTGATCAGGCCCTCTTCCAGGGCGAGTTCGACCCCCCGGCGAATCGGGTCGGGCACCCCCAGACTGCCGCACAGGTTGGCGAACAGGGCATGCATGGCGCCGAGACTGGCGTCATGGCGCGGCAGCTCGATTTCGGTGGTGTAGTTTTGGATCATGGACGGATGCCGCCGGCAATAGGCGGGCGCCCCCCGGCGATCCCCAAGGAGAGCAGGGGGGCTGACCCCGGATCAAAGGCTGTCGCCGAAGTCCTGGCGGAATTTGGCGACCAGTTCCTGCTGCCAAGTGGAGACTGGCGTCAAGCGGCCGAAGAAGAAGCGCAGTATCTCGGGCTCCTCGGTGAACACCAGGCCGCCGATGAGGCGGCGATTGTCGTAAAGCCACTGGATACGATCGATGGCATATTTCACCTGGGAGAGGGTGAAGACGCGCCGGGGCAGGGCGAGGCGCAACAGCTCCATATTGGCGAAGACCTCGGTGCCATCGGGCTCGCGCTGCTCGGACAGGGTGCCGCGCTCCATGCCGCGGATGCCGCTGGCGATATAGAGGGCCGAGGCCAGGGCGCCGGCCGGATATTCGGACTGGGGGATGTGATCGAGGAACTTCAGGGCATTGAGGTGACAGCCGAGCCCACCCGCCGGGGTGATGACGGGGATGCCGCGCCGCTCCAGCTCCTCCACCATGTAGGCGATAAAGATGGGCCCCTGGTTGATCATGTCCTCGTCCATGGTCTCTTCAAGACCGACGGTGAGGGCCTCGATCTCGCGCACCGACATGCCGCCATAGGTGAGAAAGCCCTCGTAAAGCGGCACCAGGCCGCGCATCCGCCGGTACAACTCCTCGGAGCGCATGCACATGCCGCCACCGCGCACGCAGCCGAGCTTGCGGGCGGAGAAGTAGATGACATCGGAGAGGTCCGCGAACCGGCGGGTGATCTCGCGGATGCTCATGTCCTTGCAGGCCTCCTCGCGCTCCTTGACGAAGTAGAGGTTGTCGGCCAGCAGGCTGGCGTCTAGGACCAGCAGGAGGCCATGCTCGTCGCACACCTGGCGGACCTCGGCGAGATTTTGCAGGGAGAAGGGCTGGCCGCCGATCAGGTTGGTGCCGGCCTCCATGCGCACGAAGGCGATCTGGGTGGCGCCATGGTTGGCGATGACGGCCCGCAGCTTGGCGATGTCCATGTTGCCCTTGAAAGGATGGACGCTGACGACCTCCAGACCTTCCTCGGCGACCAGTTCCTCGATGCTGCCACCATTGAGGGTAATGTGAGCCTTGGTGGTGGTGAAGTGATAGTTCATCGGCACCACGGTCCCCGGCGACACTAGCACCTGGGCGAGGATGTTCTCGCAGGCGCGGCCCTGGTGGGTGGGCAGGATGTAATGCATGCCGAAGAGTTCCCGCAGCTTGCTCTCCAGGCGCGTGTAGGTAGCGCTGCCGGCATAGCTGTCATCGGCGACCATCATCGCGGCCAATTGCTGGTCGCTCATGGCATTCACCCCGCTATCGGTGAGCATGTCCATGAAGACCTCGACGTTCTGCAACAGGAAGGTGTTGTTGCCCGCCTCGTTCATGGCGTCCAGGCGACGTTCCACCGGTGGCAGGTGTAGTTTCTGGACGATGCGCACCTTGTGCATTTCCAGGGGAATCGCTTTACCGTCGTAAAATCTGACTGTCGTCATGCTCGCTTAGGCTCCGGGTCTCGCTTGTGGGTCTGGTGCGCGGACTATTCCCGCACCTTGGCGCGGGCCAGGCCCGCAAGTTTCAGGATGGCCATTCTACCCCCTTGGGCCTGAATTTCACGGCCCCGGACGGGTCTGGTCCTTGCCACCGCCCTGGGCGGGGAGGGTCAGTCGCTGGATGATAAGCAAGCACCGCCATTTCCGCCAATCGGCGGACGGCCACTCCCCGGGGCGGCTCCCCTTTGCCTTGCGGCGAGCCGCCATCCTGGCTAGCATGGTGGTCATATCCCTGCCGGGTCACTGAGTTCCTCCTATCAAGTACGCAAAGCGTACCAGCGGCGCCATGAAATTATCCACCCGACGTCTGCTCTGGGCGCTTGCCAGCCTGCTGATCTTGATCGGCTTGGGGGCCTACTTTTTTTATGCGACCACCAGCCAGGCGCTGGAACGGGCGGAAAGCGCCCAGTTTCGGCACATGGGGGTGTCACGCGTGGGGGACCAGGACAATATTCGCTTTTTCTTCGCCACCAATCGCAACCCGGTGGCCGGGACCGAGGACAAACCCCTGGAGGAGCGTTTTGGTACCGAACTCGCCCCGGAATGGCGCCTCGGTTATTTTGACACCGCCATCGAGCCTTCCCTGGGTCTGGGTCGTTGGTTGAACGCCAGCCGCTGGTTCATGGAGGAGGAAATCAAGGTCCTGGATGTCCAGGGCACCGACCGGGCCGAATTTATCACCCGTCTGCGGCCCCTGGTGGAGGCATCGCCCCATCGCGGGCTATTGCTCCTGGTGCATGGGCTGCGAACCGATATCGATTATGCCCTGCGGGGTACGGCCTTCCTGGCCCATGTCCTCGACCTCGATGTCCCCGTGATGGTCTTCGATTGGCCGGGTAATCAGGGCGGCAGCCTGCGCTCCTACCGTCGCGCCCAAGAGCTCGCCTCGGCCTCCGGCGCCGATCTGGCGGCGATCCTGAGCTTCATCTCCCAGGAGATCCGTCCGGAGCACCTCTGGATATTCGCGAATAGCCTAGGGTCCCAGGTCGTGGTCAAGGCCTTCCATCATCTCAACCAGGACCCCGCCTTCACCGACGCCGATCACGAGATAGACGAGGTGGTGCTGACGGCCCCGGATGTGGGCACGGGCGACTTCAATGATCGTTTCAAGCAGGATCTCAAGGCCTTGGCGCGTAATACCACCGTCTATGTCTCCTCCAATGATCGCGCCCTCTTGCTCAGCCGCCTCGTCAATCGCGAGCGTCGTCTCGGCGAGAGCAGCCTGAATGTCGATACGGCGGAATTACTCAGCGGGGCCGAGGATTGGCTGGGCCTGGTGGAGACCGGCAGCGATCGGGTCACCCTGGTGGATGTGACGCCGGTGAACCGGACGCGCAACTTCCATAATTTCAGCCTCGAGGTCCCGGAGTTTTTCGACGACATCTATCTGCGTCTGGCCAACCCGGAGACGCCACTCAACCGGCTGCGTTTAGATTTTCGCACGCCCGAAGGCAAGCAGTACTCGGTGCTGACGCGGGATCACTAGGCGACGCTGGATGGGCCGCCACCGCGTGCCCAGACGAACAGGTCCATGCGGAGACGGCCCGAGGTCCGGAACAGGCCATGGCGCCATCCCCGCCGGACTGTTGAGCCTGACTTGGGAAGACCTGGCGGCGGCGCGCCCCGAGGCGCGACGGACGGGTCACGCGGACAGCGGCTGTTGGGCGCTTTAGGCCGCGGCCCGCCAGACCTGGCCGTAGAGGGGCAGGGGGCCTTGCCACCCCAGCCAGTGGCTGGCATCCTCGTTGGCGGCCTCCAGCAGGCTCAGATAATTGGCCAGGTCGGATCGCCAGGTCTCGGTCCAGGGTTCCATCCAGAACACCGGGTCCAGGTACCAGGGCCAGTCGCGGCCGGGCTCGGGCCGGGCGGGTTTGGCGGGCGGTTGCGGCTCCAGGTTGGGAGCGGCCGCGGGGAGGGCATGAGGGAGGGCGTCGGCCAGGAGGCAGTCGTATTCCAGGGTGCCGTCATCCGCCCATTGGGCCTGGGAGTGGATTTTTTGCGCCAGCCGGCGCATGCCGTTGTTTTCCATCAGCACCTCGAACCAGAAGCGGTTAATGCCTTGGCGCTGGGCGGCGACGATCAGACGAGAGAGGAGGGCGAAGCCCACCCCCATGCCCTGCACCTGGTCCAGGGTGACCATGGAGAGTTCGGCGATCTCGCCCCCCGGTTTCAAACGCTGGCAGCGGGCGAAGCCCAGCGGTTCCAACTCCTGGCCTCTCGCATCGAGCCGGATCGCGACGAAGGCGATGTGCTCATGCCCATCCACCTTGAGAAAACGCTCCAGTTCCTCCGGAGTCAGGGCCGATTTTTCCATGAAGAAGCGTAGGCGCCAGGAACGTGGCGAGAGGGCCGCGAAGCAGCTCAGCAGCAATTCGCGGTCGTCCGGGCCTTGAGCCCGGATCAAATAGGTCGAACCATCGGCCAGTTGCGTTGTGCTGGCGATCGGGCGATCAGGGTCGGATCGGTCGAACATGGTAAACCTCCTACCGGTAAGGTAGGGCCCGAGCTTGGGCGGGATCGCCGCCAGGCCGGACATTATTGTGCAATGCAGCAATAATGGACCCCTCGACGGAATTATTCAAGTTGCAACATGTGGCATTTGTGCATCATGGCGGGAAAGCCACCCATGGCACAGAGAAAAATGCCTTGCAGTAGGGCAACCCTTGCCCTAGATTCCCCCTATGACGATCCTGCAACGCTTTCCGGCTTCACGCATCCTGATTTATGCCGATGACCACCTGCTTCCTCACGTCCACATTAAATTGCGCGATGGCCGTGAGTGCAGGGTTGAGATCGACTCCCTGAAAATTCAGGGGCGCATCGCGACTCGTGAGTTTCGGGACGAGTTAGCCTGGATTGCGGCGCATCGGAGATTCCTGCTCGACGAATGGCGGAGGTACAACCCATGAGCACTTACTTTTTTCCCAAGTTACAAGCGGTCGAGGCGCTCGCACCCTGTCATTTGCGCACCACCTGGAGTACGGGCGAGGTGCTGGAGGTCGATGTGGAAGGCGTACTGCGGCGGATTCCCATCCTCGCCCCAATTCTCTCCCCGGAGGTGTTCGCCCGCGTACACCTTGGCGAATGGGGCAACAGCATCGAGTGGCTTGACGA
>JBATOB010000339.1:0-5056 GCA_049290655.1 Chromatiaceae bacterium
TGAGCAGAATCAGGTCGGACTCCCGCACCAGGGAGCTTTCCGGGACGTTGCAGATCGTCAGGGTTGCGGCATAGCCCAGACGCTTGGCCAGGCGCAGCGCGGCCAGGGTGTCGGCGGTCTCGCCGGACTGGGAGACGGCGACGAAGAGGGCATGGTCCGGCGCCACATGGCGGCGATAGCGGTATTCGCTCGCGACCTCGACCTGGCAGGAAATGGGGGTAGTCGATTCGATCCAATGGCGTGCCACCAGGCCGGCGTGGTAGCTGGTACCGCAGGCGACGATCTGGACCGCCCGGATGTTCTTCAGGATGTCCGGGGCGCCCTGACCAAGGGCCTCGGGCAGGATGTGGTCTCCCGACAACCGGCCTTCCAGCGTGTCCGCCAGGGCGCGGGGTTGCTCGAAGATTTCCTTTTGCATGTAGTGCCGATACTCACCGCGATTGACCGCATCGGCGGAGAGGGCGGATTCCCGAACCGGTCGCGTCACCGGCTGGCCGTCCCGGTCGAAAACCCGTACTTGGTTGCGGCTAATTTCGGCCAGGTCCCCCTCCTCCAGGAATAGGAAGCGGTGGGTGACGGGCAACAGGGCGAAGACGTCCGAGGCAATGAAGTTTTCACCGAAGCCCAGGCCTATGACCAAGGGGCTGCCCTGGCGGGCGGCGACCAGGTGATCGGCGTCCTGGGTGTCGATGACCCCCAGGGCATAGGCCCCCTCCAGGGTGGCTACCGTGGCGCGCACCCCCTCCAGCAGTGACTTGCCGGTGGTCAGTTGGTCGTAGATGGCGTGGACCAGGACCTCGGTGTCGGTTTCGGAGGTGAAGACATGGCCATTGGCCTCCTGGGCCTGACGGAGGAGTCCATGGTTCTCGATGATTCCATTGTGGACCAGGGCGCAGCGGTCGCGACAGACATGGGGGTGGGCGTTCCGCTCCGCGGGCTCGCCATGGGTGGCCCACCGGGTGTGGGCGATGCCGAGTTTGCCGGGCAAGGGGTGCTGGTCCATGGCATCGGCGAGGCGCTGGACCTTGCCGAGGGCGCGGATGCGGCCAAGCTGGCCAGGAGCGGCCAGGATCGTCATCCCCGCGGAATCGTAGCCTCGGTATTCCAGCCGGCGCAGTCCCTCCAGGAGAATGGCCGATACGTCCCGCTGAGCAATGCCGCCCACTATGCCACACATGGATATTGTCCTCTTGGCCCAGACTATTTGGGTATCTTAACTGGCCGGGTCCAATGATCGATGGTTCTTTGCGGGGCCCGGGTTAGGGTGAGTTTTTCGGCCGGAGCATCGCGGCCGATGACCGAGCCAGCGCCAATAGTGGCACCCGCCCCCACCCTCACCGGGGCCACCAAGGCCGTATTGGATCCGATAAAGGCATCATCGCCAATCTGGGTCAAGTGTTTATTGACCCCGTCATAATTGCAGGTGATGGTGCCCGCGCCGATGTTGACGTTACCGCCAATGCGGGCATCGCCGATGTAGGTGAGATGGCTGACCTTGGTGCCAGGACCGATCGTGGCCTTTTTGATTTCAACGAAGTTGCCGATGTGGGCCCCGTCCGCAATGTCCGCCTGGGGTCGCAGGCGGGCGAAGGGTCCAATTTGGGTATCTTGCCCCGCCCTCGCGTCCTCGATCACCGAATTAGCAAAGACCCGGCTATTGGCGCCGATGGTGCAATTTTTGAGGAGGCAGTTGGGGCCTATGCTGACGCCATCGCCCAGTTCTACCTCTCCCTCGAAGAGGCAGTTGATGTCGATGGTGACATCACGCCCGGCCCTGAGCCGACCCCGCACGTCGAAGCGGTCGGGATCGAGGAGGGTCACCCCTTCCCTCATGAGGTCCTGGGCGATGCGGTGCTGATGGCGTCGCTCCAGGTCCGCGAGTTGAAGGCGGTCGTTGATGCCCAGGATCTCCTCTTCCCTGTCCGCCTGGCGGGTGACGATGGTCTGGCCATCCGTCGCCGCCAGGGCGACGACGTCCGTCAGGTAGTACTCGCCCTGGGCATTGTGGTTATTCAGTCGCGACAGCCAATTGTCCAGGCTGGATCGATCGGCCACCAGGAAGCCGGTGTTGATCTCCTTGATGGCTAGTTCGGCCTCGCTGGCGTCCTTTGCCTCGACGATCCCCCTCACCCGCCCGTCATGTCCGCGGACTAGGCGACCATAGCCGGATGGGTCGGCGAGGGTGGCTGTCAGGATGCCCAATGACGCATTGGCGGCCGTGGCGATGAGTTGCCTTAGAGTTTCCGCGCGAATCAGCGGGATATCGCCGTAGAGCACCAGGACGCGATCCATGTCACGCAGCTTGGGCATGGCCTGGATCAGGGCGTGCCCCGTGCCGTGCCGTTCCAACTGTGTGACCCAGTCGCAATCTATCCCCGCCAGGGCTTCGCTGACCTGTCCGTCGCCCGGGCCCTGCACGACACAGATTTGCGCGGCGCCGAGTTCCTGGGCGGTATCGAGGACATGGCGCAACAGGGGCCGACCGGCCAGGAGATGCAGCACCTTGGGCAGGTTGGACTTCATGCGGGTGCCTTGCCCGGCGGCGAGGACGGCGATGCCTAGCTTCATTTCGGCATTTCTCCCATCAGTGCAGGGCGCCGGGGATGGCGCAGGACTGGCCATCGTTCGCCATATCCTCGCGGTTGGCCTCGCGCACCTCGTGGATGCGGACATGAACCCGCAAACATTTGCCGGCCATGGGGTGGTTCCCGTCTACGGTCAGTCGCCCATTCTTGATGCGTGTGACATAGAAAATCTTGACCTCGCCGGCCTCGCTCTGCATCCGCACCTCGGCCCCGATTTGACGGAACTGGGGCGGCACATTGTTGATATCATCGGTGAAGGTCAGGTCTGGGTCGTGGCTGCCAAACCCCGCCTCCGGGGCCAGATCAAAATCGATCTCGTCTCCCGCCGATTTACCCCGTATGGCCGCATCCATGCCGCCGATCAGTTCTTGAGCCCCGCCGAGGATGAAACCCACGGGCAGGTCGCTGTGCTCCAGAACCGCGCCCTTATCGTCGTAGATGCTGTAGGTGAGGCTGACGTACTTTCCGTCTTGGATAAGTTCGGCTGTCATGCGGCTTAACCTGATGTTGGCGTTTCGAAGAAGTCAACAGAATACCCTAAAATACGCAACCCCCGCTGGGCGGGGGCTGTGATTTGTGGACTTAGACGCGGTTGTTAGCTGACCTTGGTTTTGCGTAATCTCTCAATGGCGCGCAACTGAGCCACCGCCTCCGCCAGTTCGGCCTGGGCCTTGGCATATTGAAATTCGGCCGTCTTCCCCGCCAGGGCATCCTCGGCGCGGCGTTTGGCCTCCGCGGCCGCCGCCTCATCCAGGTCTCGGGCCCGGATGGCCGTGTCGGCCAGAACGGTCACGACATGGGGCTGAACTTCGAGCATGCCACCGGAGACGAAGAAGTGCTCCGTCTCGCCATCCTCCTTTTGAACGCGGACCTCGCCCGGCCTTAGCCGGGTTATGAGTGCCGTGTGGCGGGGCGCTATGCCTAGCTCGCCCATCTCGCCGGGGGCGAACACCATGGTCGCCAGACCGGAATGAATAGCCCGCTCGGCACTCACGATATCCACATGCACTGTCATTGCCATGGTTATGCCCCCCGCTGTTTAGACATTGCCACCCTTGGCCGCGGCTTCCTCGATGCCGCCCACCATATAGAAAGCCTGCTCGGGCAGATGGTCGTACTCACCATTGGCTATGGCCTTGAAGCCTGCGATGGTGTCCTTGAGGGAGACGTATTTGCCTGGGGAGCCGGTAAAGACCTCGGCGACAAAGAAGGGTTGGGACAGGAAGCGCTGGATCTTACGAGCCCGCGATACCGTCATCTTATCTTCCTCGGAAAGTTCGTCCATGCCGAGGATGGCGATGATGTCCTTGAGTTCCTTATAACGCTGGAGGGTGCCCTGGACCTGGCGCGCCACCGTGTAGTGTTCGACGCCGACGACATGGGGATCGAGGATGCGGCTGGTGGAGTCCAGGGGGTCCACGGCCGGGTAGATACCCAACTCGGCGATCTGGCGGGAGAGCACCAGGGTGGCGTCCAGGTGGGCGAAGGTGGTGGCGGGCGAGGGATCGGTGAGATCGTCCGCGGGCACGTACACCGCCTGGAAGGAGGTGATGGAGCCCGTGCGGGTGGAGGTGATGCGTTCCTGGAGGGCGCCCATTTCGGATGCCAGGGTCGGCTGGTAGCCCACCGCCGAGGGCATGCGGCCCAGGAGAGCGGACACCTCCGTGCCGGCCAGGGTGTAACGGTAGATGTTATCAATGAACATGAGGACGTCGCGGCCCTCGTCGCGGAAATACTCCGCCATGGTCAGCCCGGTCAGGGCCACGCGCAGGCGGTTGCCCGGCGGCTCGTTCATCTGGCCGTAGACGAGGGCCACCTTGTCGAGGACGCCCCCGTCGGTCATTTCATGATAGAAGTCGTTACCCTCGCGGGTACGCTCACCGACGCCGGCAAAGACGGAGAAGCCAGAGTGCTCAACGGCGATGTTGCGGATCAGTTCCATGAGGGTAACCGTCTTACCCACGCCGGCACCGCCGAAGAGTCCGATTTTGCCACCCTTGGAGATGGGCATGATGAGATCGATGACTTTAATGCCGGTTTCAAGGATCTCGGTCGTGGAGGCTTGATCCTCGAACGAGGGGGCATGGCGATGGATACCCCAGCGCTCCTCGGTGGCCACTGGCCCCTTATCGTCAATGGGACGTCCCAGGACATCCATGATTCGGCCCAGGGTCGCCTTACCTACGGGAACCTGGATGGACTGATGGGTATTGCTGACGCCCAGGCCGCGCTGGAGACCGTCGGTCGTACCCATGGCGATAGTCCGCACCACGCCGTCCCCCAGTTGCTGTTGGACCTCAAGCGTCAGGCCTACGGCATCGACCATGAGGGCGTCATAGACCTTGGGCATCTCGCCACGTGGGAACTGCACGTCAACCACGGCGCCGATGATTTCCACCACGTTACCGGAACTCATATCTGTTTCCTCGTTCTCGCCTGTCGGCGGTTGGATGCATGTCGATTCGGTTGGG
>JBATOB010000340.1:0-10112 GCA_049290655.1 Chromatiaceae bacterium
TTCCGGCTTCTGGCTCAAATGATCAATCGCTGGCTGGCGTTGCGAGGGGGTAAGTTCACTGGCCTTGGATAGCCAGTCGTGGCAGTCTGCGGTACGCAGGGCGGTCCCTCCGTCATGTCCCTGCCTACCAATAAGGATAGTCCAGACCAACACTTAACGCAGACATAGCCTTAATCTTGACAGTCAGGCGTAGAGGTTGGATAGTGGATGGCGTAAGGACAGGCAATTCCGGGTGGGTGATGCAGGCAGTCCTGCATCGACACCCTTGCCGTACTTGCAAAAGCGTGAGTTTCTACAACTTAAGGAAACGCGGATTTACTCCGCCTTTCTTGCGGTACAGGGATGGATCGCCATTTTCAGATGCCTAAGTGACTGAAAATGAAGCTAAGAAAGGATCGCATCTTTGGCTGGCGCCGGTTTTTTTGGCCCAGACGGCCAATAAATCATAATCACCATAGCTCAAAATAGGTAACGACAAATGAAAAACATATCTAGAACCCTTCTTGCCACCATTGCTGTGTTACTGGTGCTAGGGCTCATGGCTTGCAGCACCACGAAGCATGAGCCGGCACCAGCGGCCCCAACGCCAGCGGCCCAGATGCCGAAAGCCGATCGCGGTTAATAGCCTCCCGATTTCGAGGGTATTTGCCGTTAACTTGGAATCTGAAAAGACCAAGTTAACGGCGAAGGTCGAGGCTTGAAGTCCAGGGTGAAGTGATTGGGGTCTAGGGAAACGCGTTTCCCGCGGTATAGGGATGTAGGATCTTTGGCGAGGATGGCTAATACATCCTCATCTTTACTGCTGCCACCGGCAGTATCAATCAGGTATCAGATCCCTCAGAACCTGGGCAAATGCCTCTAATTGGTCAGCGTGTACCCAGTGTCCGGCGTTGGGGATGGTCCTGATCTGTGCCTGGGGGAAAAGGGCAAGCATCTGGGGTAGCTGACCCCTGGAAACGTAGTCCGAGTGCTCGCCGTGGACGAAGTATGTTGGCCCGTCGCGGTGGTGGCCCCCGCAATCGGGAAAACGGCGCAGGCCCTCCATGGCCCCGGAGATGGCGGCCAGGTTGATGCGCCAGATCCATCCGGTTTCTGTCTTGCGGAGGTTTTGCAGTATCAGTTCGCGCATGGTGGGGTTGGGAATCCGTTCCGCCAACCTGCGTTCGGCATCCTTCCGGGAGGTTAGGTCCCCTAGGTCGAGCTCATGCATGGCGGCAAAGACCGCCTGGAAACGCACACTGTAGGTTACGGGGGCGATATCCTCCACCACCAGGGTGCGCACACGGTGGGGCCATTGCAGGGCCAGCATCATCGCCGCCTTTCCGCCCAGGCTGTGGCCGACGAGGTCTGCCTGGGCAATTCCCAATCGATCCAGAAGGGCCGCCAGGTCTGCTGCCATGGCCTCGTAGGTCATGGTGCCGTGGTGGGGGGATTGGCCGTGGTTGCGGAGGTCCGGAACCAGTATCCGTCGGTTCTCCGCCATGAGCTGCAGCAGCCGGGTGGCTAGACTGTGCCAGTTGGTACCGGAGCCAAAAAGTCCGTGGATCAGTACAACGGGAGGAGATAAGGAATCCGGGTGGCCGTATTCGCGGTAATAGAGGGGGAGAGGATCGGTAGCTGAACAGTTGCCAGGCATGGGGAAGAAGGTAAGGAACCGGTCACCAGGATGCTGAAGGAAACGCGGATTAATCCTGCGTTTCCCACAGCACAGGGCCGTTAGCTGCCGTAGTTGGCGGCGACAAAGTCCCAGTTGACGATGTGCCAGATGGTCTCCAGGTACTTGGGCCTAGCGTTGCGATAATCGATGTAGTAGGCATGCTCCCAGACATCCAGGGTCAGGAGGGCCTGCTTGCCCGAGGTCATGGGGGTGCCGGCGTTGGAGGTGTTGAGGATCTCCAGGGAGCCATCGGCATTCTTGACCAGCCAGGTCCAGCCGGAACCGAAATTGGTGGCGCCAGACTGGTTGAACTGCTTCTTGAACTCCTCAAAGGAGCCGAACTTGGCATCGATGGCCGCAGCCAGGGCGTCAGCAGGCGCGCCACCGCCGTTGGGGCTCAGGCAATTCCAGTAAAAGGTATGATTCCAGACCTGAGCGGCATTGTTGAAGACGCCGCCGGAGGACTTCATGATGATGGCTTCCAGGCTCATGGCCTCGAACTCGGTGCCCGGGATCAGGTTGTTGAGGTTGGTGACATAGGTCTGGTGGTGCTTGCCGTAGTGGTACTCCAGCGTCTCCTGGGAGAGGGTGGGCGCCAAGGCATCCAGGGCGTAGGGCAGGGCGGGGAGTTCGTGTTTCATGGGCGGATTCCTCAAGTCACGGGTTTGGATTAGAAAGGCTGGTTACCAGACCCAAGATAGGCCCCACCGGGACAAAGCTCAAGCTCCAGCTTGGAATTCCCCCTGGAATTTGAAGCCAGGTCCCAGCGAGACCGGCATTCCCGATTGGCGCGGACGGGTGATGGCCAGGACGGGGAAGTCACGCGACCGCCAGTGAAAAGCCTACTCGACCTGAATTCTTAATCTTATCCTGGCCATCGGGTGGCGCCTGTCCCGAACCGACGGGTTGGTCCAGCTTGCTATTCCACCGGTCTGCCGCATAATTGGAACCCTGATTTGGCCCTTAATTCGGGGCACCTTCATGTCCGCCGCCGCTCTCCCGGCGATGAAGATCCAGGAACCCAGGTACGGCGCGCTCTCGGGTGTCAGCCCCAGCGCTCATCCCAGGGCCAGCCGCCTGGTTGATCGCTCGGCAGCCACACCTCCCCCGCCCTCCACCCAAGACTGATTGCCCCCATTCTCTTGACACCTGATGACCGACTATCCCCAAGCCTTCGCCGATGCCCTGGCCAGCGTCCAACGCCCCGGCGGCTTTCACGTTGCCGGGTCCTTCGACATCCATCCACCGCGTTTGGAGGTCGAGGGGGTCGGGCCCATCGCCCTGCCCCTGTTGCCCGCTCAGGCCGAGGCCCTGGTGGCCGCTGCTGAGCAGGCGCCCTATGGCCGGGGAAACGAGACCCTGGTCGATGCCGGCGTGCGCCGCACCTGGCAGGTGGATGCCGCCCAGGTGAATCTGACGGGCCGGAAGTGGGCGGATGACCTGGCCGGCGTGGTCGAGCGGGTGCGGTTGGGCCTGGCGGTGGCGGGGGCCATCGAGGCCCAGCTCTACAAGCTGTTGGTCTATGACACCGGCAGCTTTTTCGTCCCCCATCGCGATACCGAAAAGGCCCCGGGCATGTTTGCCACCCTGGTGGTAGTCCTGCCCTGCGACTACAGCGGCGGTGAACTGATCATCCGCCACAGGGGTGAGGAGGCGCGGGTCGATCTGCACCGGGACGAGCCCTCCGAGGCGGCCTTTGCCGCCTTCTATGCCGATTGTCTGCACGAGGTGCTACCCATCGCCTCCGGTTACCGGCTGGCGCTGATTTACAACCTGGTCCGCGTCGGCGAGGGCCCGTTGCCACAAGCGCCGGATTATGGCCCCCAGCAAACCCAACTCATTGGGCTGCTGGCAGAATGGGACCGCTCCGGGTCACTGCCCGACAAGCTGGTCTATCCCCTGGAACACGCCTACACCGAGGCCGAGATCGGCTTTTCGGCCCTCAAGGGCCAGGATGCGGCGGCGGCCCGGGTGCTGATCCCGGCGGCGGCCGCGATCAACTGTGATCTCTACCTCGCCCTGCTCAGCGTCAACGAGACCGGCTATGCCGAATACACCGGTGGCGGCCACTGGCGCGATCCGGAGTTCGAGATCGGGGAGGTCACCGACAGCGCCTGGACCCTCCATGACTGGCGCCTGGCGGACGGCAGCCTGTCCGGCATGGCCGAGCTGCCGTTCACCGAGGAGGAACTCTCGCCCGCCGAGGCCCTGGCCGACCTGGAGGATGCCGAGGTCGAATTTTCCGAGGCCACGGGCAACGAGGGGGCATCATTCGAGCGTTTCTACCAGCGCGCCGCCTTCATCCTCTGGCCCATCGATCGGCGGGGCGTCGTCCTGGCCGCCGGCGGGCTGGGGGTCAGCATCCCGGCGCTGCATGACCTGGTAAGGCGCTGGGGAGCGGCCGGGGCCAAGGTAGGAGACGCCGGTTGGCGGGAGGCCCAGCGACTGGCTAGCGCCATCCGCGCCCATTGGCCCCAGGAGCCCTGGCTCGGCAGGCAGGCCAGTAGCGGGGGGCAGTCAGCCGTCCTGATCGATGCCCTGCTGCGGCTGAACGACGTGGAGGGCGCCGCTGAGTTCACCACCGGGCGCGTGGCGGGAGGCGCCTATGGTCTGGAGGACAACCGGGCACTGGCCGCCCTCTCCTGTCGCCTTCCGCCCGAGCGCGCGGCCGACCTGCTCGGCCAGATCATCACCGCCCATGCGTCCTGGCGGCCGGGGGCCTGCGCCAATCTGCTCGTCCGCTGCGCGGAGGAGGGCGCAATCGCATTGCCCTTTTTACAGGCCCCCGCCAGGCTGTTGTTGCAGGGTTTGCCCGATGGTCGCCCCACCAGTCCGACGGCGCCCTACGACTATTCGCAACGACCGGAACCCCTGACGGCCTTGCAGCTTGCCGAACTGATCACCGTCCTGGGGGTCATCGATGCCGCCCTGCTGGCCGATCAGGCGGTGGCGTTCTTCCAGGCCCTGCCCGCCCTGTATGATATGGATTTGTTACTGGTGCCGGCGGCCGTGCTGCTCAACGCCACCGGCGGGGAGACTGAATCCCCCGCGGTCAAGGTCTTGCGGGAGGCAGCGCTGGCGCACCTGGAGGCGCGCATTGCCCTGCCCCTGGAACCGCCGCCGGACTGGATGCGAACCGGGTCCATCGCCTGTCAGTGCCCCCACTGCCGCGCCTTGAGCCATTTTCTGGCGACCCCGGACGAGCCGGTCTGGCAGTTCAAGGCCAATGAGGTTGACCGCCAGCATGTCGCCCATTCCATCCAGCGCGCCCAGTGCGACCTGGACCTGGCGACCAACAAGCGCGGCCGGCCCTACACCCTCGTCTGCACCAAAAACCAGGCCAGCTTTCAGCGCCGGGTCCGCCAACGCGAGCAGGACCTCGGCCAGCGCGAGCAACTGGCACGCTGAAGGTAGCCCAGCCGCCTAGCAGAGGAGGGTCGGGTGGCGTCTGGCGGGGGTGTCGACCGCACGGATGCGGTCGTCAAGCCTCCAGGGACGGATTCACGGCGTCCCGCGCCAGGCGCCACCCGACCCGGAGGCCAACAATTGCCCAATGATGCGTTTTTGACCGGGAGGCGGTAATCCATGTGCGGCATTTGCGGTGAATTGCGCCTCGACGGCGCCCCGGCGGACCTGGGGGCGGTCAATCGCATGATGGACCAGATCCGGCGCCGTGGGCCGGATCATGGCGGGTCTTGGAGCGACGGCGGCCTGGGCTTCGGCCATCGCCGCCTGGCCATCATCGACCTCTCCATCCGTTCCAATCAGCCCATGGTGGACCCGGAACTGGGTCTGGCCCTAGTGTTCAATGGGGCCATCTACAACTACCGCGAGTTGCGCCGGGAGCTGACGGCCAAGGGCTACCACTTCTTTTCGGATGGCGACACCGAGGTCATCCTCAAGGCCTGGCACGCCTGGGGCGAGGGCTGCGTCGAACGCCTGCACGGCATGTTTGCCTTCGCCCTCTGGGACCTGGGGCGGCGCGTCCTCTTTCTCGCCCGCGACCGCTTTGGCGTCAAGCCCCTCTACTGGACCCGCGACGCCAGTCGGGTCCGGTTTGCCTCCAGCAGCCAGGCCCTGCTGGCGGCGGGTGGGGTGGACACCGCCATCGACCCCATCGCCCTGCATCACCACTTCACCCTCCATGCCGTGGTGCCGGCGCCACGCACCATCCTGACCGGCATCCGCAAGCTGGCCCCGGCCCACTGGCTGCGCCTCGACGCCGACGGCACCACCACCGAGCGCTCTTACTGGAGCCTGGCCGGCATCCGCCCCGACCCTGTCCCCAGCGCTGGCGACTGGGTGGCGGCCATAGGCGCCGCCCTGCGCCAGGCCGTGCGTCGTCGCGAGGAGGTGGCCGACGTGCCGGTGGGGGTGTTGCTCTCCGGCGGCCTGGATTCGAGCCTGCTGGTGGCCCTGCTGGCGGAGCTGGGGACGGCGGAGGTACGCACCTTCTCGGTGGGTTTCGAGGATACCCCGGAGGAGGCCGGCAGCGAGTTCGAGTACTCGGACCTGGTGGTGGAGCGCTACGCCACCCGGCACCGCCAGTTCCACATCCCCAACGCCGAGGTCCTGCGTCGCCTGCCGGAGGCGGTGGACGCCATGACCGAGCCCATGTTCGGCCAGGACGCCGTGGCCTTCTATCTCCTGGGTGAACAAGTGGCGCGGGAGATCAAGGTCGTCCAGTCCGGCCAGGGGGCGGACGAGGTCTTCGGTGGCTATTTCTGGTATCCGCGCCTGGCTGGGGCGGATCGGGGCGCCTGGCTGGAGACCTTCCGCCGGCACTACTTCGACCGGGATCACGCCGAGTTCCTGCGTCTGGCGGCCCCGGCCCATGCCGGACCGGACCACACCGGCCTCCTCGTCGCCGACCTTCTGGACCAGACGGGCGCCGAGGAGCTGGTGGACGCCGTCCTGCGCCTGGATGTGACCAGCCTGATCGTCGATGACCCCGTGAAGCGCGTGGACAACATGACCATGGCCTGGGGCCTGGAGGCGCGGGTGCCCTTCCTCGATCACGAGCTGGTCGAGCTGGCGACCCGCTGTCCCGCCGCTATCAGGCTGCGAGAGGGCGGCAAGTTCCCCCTCAAGGCCCTGGCCCGAGGCTTGCTGCCGGATGCCATCATCGACCGGCCCAAGGGCTACTTCCCCATGCCAGCCCTCAAGTTCGTGCGCGGCGACTTTCTCGCCATGATGCGGGACCTGGTCAACTCCCGCGCTTGCCGCGAGCGGGGTATCTACCAAAGGGCCTATGTGGACCAACTCCTCGCCGCCCCGGATCTGCACCACACCCGCATCCGCGGCAATAAGCTTTGGCATCTGGCCTTGCTGGAACTCTGGCTCCAACGCCATCTGGATGGGTGTCGGGAGGGGAATCCTGAGTGAACAATCAGGGGGCCTGGATTGGCTCCAGCCTATGTCCAACCCCCCGGCGCTGGGCGACGCGCTCCTGGATGCGCCGTGCGGCCTCCAGGATAAGCTCGACCCACTCATCGCGTCGCCGTTCCCTGGGGGCGGAGATGGACAGCCCCGCCAGGGGCTCGCCCGCCGGGTCGCGCACCAGGACACCAATGCAGCCGACGCCGATCTCGGCCTCTTCGTTGTCGAGGGCGTAACCGGCCGCCAGGTCCTGGCTGGCCTGGCGCCAGAGCTCCTCGAAGCGGGTCAGGGTGTGCTCGGTGTAGGCCGGTAGCCCCGTGCGGGTCGCGTAGTCCTGGACCGCCGCCTGGCCGGCGCTGCCCAACATCAGTTTGCCCACCGCCGTCACATGCAGGGGCGCCCGGCTGCCGATCACCTGCTCGACGCGCATCATGCGCTGGGGGGTGGCCCGCTCGATATAGACGACCTCATCCCCCTCGCGCTCGGTCAGATTGACGGTTTCCTCGACCTGGTCCCGCAACCAGGCCATGACGGGCCGGGCCAGGGCGCGGAGATCCTCGCCGCCCTGGCGGCAGGCGGCCCAGCCGGCGAGCTGGCCGCCAAAGCCGTAGTGACCTGACTCGTTGCGCTCGATGAGGCCATTCTCCGTCGCCGCCGCCAGGATGCGGAAGGCGGTGGAGGGGTGCAGGCCCGTCTCGGCGGAGAGCACTTTGAGACTGGCGCTGCCGCCATTGCTGGCAAGGGCATTCAGGAGGGCGGCCAGGCGGTCGATGACCTGAATGCGATGGCTGGGGGTGCTGGGCTGGCTCGTGGTTGGGCTATTCATTTCACATTATGAAAACGATTACGTATTGTGAAATCATAGCGCCCAGTGTAAGGTTAGATCAAGCCCATTCGTCACCCCGAGGAGTCCCCCCATGCAGGCTACCGCCACCGAGACCACCCCAGACCAGACCCCCCCAGACTTCTGCGCGGGCATGCAGCACTTTGGCGAGCCCTGGCCGGGCTTTGACACTCATACCGCCGCGCCGGCGGTGGGGGCGGACAGCGGTCGCATTGCCCAGGTGGACGCGGACGCCGCCTATCAGACCCTCCTGATGGCCGATGCCCTGCGTTATGTCACCCTGCAGGTGTGCGGCTCCAAGGGCTCCGGTCACCCCGGTGGCTTCGCCTCCAGCGCCGAGGCCTATGCCGCCCTGGTGATGCTGGGCCACACCAATATCGTCACCGAGGTCGGCCACCACGCCCCCGGTTTCTACAGCGCCATGTTCCTCGACACCTCCCTGGAGGAGATGGGCATCCGCACCATGACGGACATGATGGCGCGCTTCCGCGAAAAGCATGGCCTGCTGGGCCATCTCTCCGGCGCCATCCCGGGCCTCCTGGCCCCCGCCGGCCCCCTGGGCCAGGGCCAGCACTTCGCCATGGCCGGGGCCCTACTGCATCCGGACAAGCTCTTTCCGGTCACCATTGGTGATGGCGGCATGGGCGAGCCCTATGTGCTCAACGCCATGATGCACTTCCACACCGCCTACCCCCAGGTCACCAACTTCCTGCCGACCCTCATCTGGAATGGCTACAGCCAGGAGCACCACTCCATGGTCTCCCGCCTGACCAACGAGGAGATGATCGCCTACTGGCGGGGCCATGGCTTCGCGGAGGTGGTGCTGGTGGACGCCAAGGACTTCGACGACAGTGGTCAGGAGGCCGCCTATGTCGATTCCAGCCGTTTCTCGCAGGGCCAGCGCCTGGCCTTCGCCCAAGCGGTGCTGGCGGGTGTCGAGCGGGCCGCGGCCAGCGCCTTCTCCGGTAAGTTGACGGCCTTCATTCTCAAGCAGTTAAAGGGTACCGGCGTCCACACCCTGGGCGCCAAGTCCCACAACCTCTATCCGGCCGACACCCTGGACGCCCCCCATATCATCGAGGGCCTGCAACGGCGCGCCCTGCCGCCCGCCGCCTGGGCACTGGTGCGTGAGAACTTTGTGCGCGCCGGTGGTGGCCCCGCCGTCAAGACGGCGGTGACGGAGTTCGTGCTGGACCTGGCCCCCCTGGCTGCCTTCCCCTGCCAGGAATTCACCCCGGGCGACAAGGCCGTCCCCGCCACCGCCCTGGGCGCCCTGGCAGCCTGGGTGGGCCAGCGGGACCCGCGCTTCGTGGTCACCAACGCCGATGGCAACGAGGCCTCGGCGATGAAGAACATCAACGACGCCCTCAAGATCCGCCACCCGACCCCGGACCCCCTCTACAACCAGGAGCCCACCGGCCAGGTGTACGAGCCCCTCAACGAGGACGCCTGCGCCGGCCTCGCCGCCGGCCTGAGCCTGTTCGGCTCCCGCGCCCTTTGGTTGTCCTACGAGAGCTTTGCCATCAACGGCTGGCCCATCGTCCAGACCGTGACCCAGGCCATGGCCGAACTGCGCCGCAAGACGCCGTCCTTCGTCTGCATGTTCACCGCCGGTGCCTTGGAGCAGGGCCGCAACGGCTGGACCCACCAGCGCCCGGAGATCGAAAACTACTTCGCCGCCCAGATGCGCAACGGCAACCTCTATATGCTGTTTCCGCCGGACGCCAACAGCATCCAGGCCGCCTACGAGTACGCCACCAATAGCTTCAACAAGGGCATGGTGATCATCGCCTCCAAGTCGCCCCTGCCGGTGTACCTGAGTCTGGCCCAGGCCCACGATGCCGTGGCCAAGGGCGCGGCGACCCTCTACGAGACCAAGGCCGGCAAGACCGATAAGAAGGGCAGCAAGGGCAAGAAGGGCAAAAACAGCCCCAAGGGTACCGTGGTCTTCGCCGTCACCGGCGACATGGTCTATCTGCCCGTGTTCGAGGCCAAGGATCAGCTCGAGGCCGCCGGCTGGGCCGTGCGCATCGTCGCCGTGGTCAACCCCCGTCGCCTCTATCGCCCCACGGATGTCGCCTGGGAGACGGTCTCCGAGCCGGATAACGCCTTTATGGACGACGACCACTTCAACGCCCTCTTCGACGGCGACGTCCTGCTGGCCGTGAGCGGCGGCCCCTCCGCCGCCCTGGAGCCGGTGCTGCTGCGCAGCCGCGCCGCCCAGCGCGACAC
>JBATOB010000341.1:0-3520 GCA_049290655.1 Chromatiaceae bacterium
GTCCCGGGCGAGGTGAGGATCTTGACGAAACCGTGGGCATCGCTGTCGGCGATGGCGCGGTCCAGGTCGTCCAGCCCGTAGCGCGTCACTTCATAGGCGATACCCTGGGCCTTGGCCTCCGCCTCGGAGAGACCCACGCGCGCGACCTCGGGGCTGGTAAAGGTGACCCAGGGGATAACGCGGTAGTCGGCCTTGAAGCGTTTGAAGCCGCTGAACAGGGCGTTGACCGCGGCGTACCAGGCCTGGTGGGCGGCGGTGTGGGTGAATTGATAAGGTCCGGCCACGTCGCCGACGGCGTAGATGTTGGGATAGCGGGTCTGGAGATAGGCGTTGGTCTCGATCGTGCGGCCCGTGGGGATTTCCAGCTCCTCCAGTCCGTAACCCGTCAGGTTCGCCACCCGCCCGACCGCCACCAGCACCGCGTCGAAGGGGATGCGCTGGTCCGCTCCGGCGTGCTCGGCGACCAGAATCTTTTCGCCATCCTCGACCAGGAACCGCTTCGCCCGATGATCCACCAGCACCGCGATGCCCTCGGCGCGGAAGCGTTCGGCGATCAGGTCCGAGACCTCGGGGTCTTCGCGCACCAGCAGGCGCGGCAGCATCTCGACCTGGGTGACCTGTGACCCCAGCCGGGCGAAGGCCTGAGCCAGCTCCGCGCCGATGGGGCCGCCGCCCAGCACCACCAGCCGCCGGGGCAGCGTGCGCAAGTCCCAGAGGTTGTCGGAGGTGAGATAGCCGACCTCCTCGATCCCGGGAATGGGCGGGACGAAGGGCCGCGCACCCGTGGCGATCACGATGGCGCGGGTCGCGAGGCGTTGGACCGCACCGTCCTCGCCCGTGATCTCCACCGCCCAGGGCGAGACGATGCGCGCTCGACCGGCGACCACGTCCACGCCCAAACTCCGGTAGCGCTCCGCCGAGTCGTGTGGCTCAACCGTCCGCACCACCCGTTGTACCCGCTCCATCACCTGCGAGAAGTCGACCTCCGCCGGCGCCGCGCGGATACCGAAGTCTTGCGACCGCCGCAGTTGGGCCAGCAGCGTCGCCGTGCGGATCAGCGCCTTGGAGGGTACGCAGCCGGTGTTGAGACAATCGCCGCCCATGCGATGCTGTTCGACCAGGGTGACCCGGGCCTTGACCGCGGCGGCGATGTAGGCGGTGACCAAGCCCCCGGAGCCGGCGCCGATCACCACCAGGTTGCGGTCGAAGCGCCGGGGCTTCTCCCAGCCGGCGTAGAGCTTGCGCGCCTGGACCAGGGCGACCAGCCGTTTGGCCAGCAAAGGGAACACCCCGAGCAGGGCGAAGGAGGCCACCAGCCCCGGCGACAGGATGCCGGAGAGGCTGTCGAGCCGGGCGAGCTGGGTACCGGCGTTCACGTACACCAGGGTTCCCGCCAGCATGCCGAGCTGGCTTACCCAATAGAAGGTGCGGGTCTTGATTGGCGTCAGACCCATCAGCAGGTTGATGACGAAGAAGGGAAACACCGGTACCAGGCGCAGGGTGAAGAGATAGAAGGCGCCGTCCTTGGCCATGCCGGCGTTGACCGCCACCAGGCGCTCGCCGTAGCGCGCCTGCACCCAGTCGCGCAGCAGCCAGCGCGAGACCAGGAAGGCCAGGGTGGCGCCAATGCTGGAGGCGAAGGACACCAGCAAGGTGCCGACCCACAACCCGAACAGGGCACCGCCCGCCAGGGTCATCACCGCCGCCCCGGGCAGCGACAGGGCGGTCACGGCTACATAGACCAGGAGGTAGGCTCCCGCCACCCGCCAGGGCGAGGCCTCATACCAGGCGGCAAAGGTCGCCTGGCCAGCCTTGAGGGCATCCAGAGTCAGAAGGCGATCCAGATCGAAGGTGAAAAACGCGACGATCAGGGCGGTGATGAACAGCAGGCCAAGCTTTTTCATGGGGTAAGCCCCCCGGTCCGCTGGGGGCTGGCGTTGACGTGGCCAGGGACCCAACGCGGGTTGCCAGGGGAGCCCAGGTTGACCTGGAGGGTGGCCAGCCCGCGGCGGGGCAGCCGTGGGAAGGCGGTGGCGCGCAACAGGGGGAAGGTGTCAGGCATGGCGCAGGATCCTTATCTGGGTTTGGATGCATGGAAGAGGGTGTCGGGGTGAAGGATATACCAGGCGCGGCGGAAACCCACCAAGCCGGGCGCATGGACCTTGGTCGGCTCGGACGCCAAATCCTGACAAAGGCTGCTTCGCGGCGGCACTGTCAGGTTTCGCACCATGGCGCGACTATCGTTTTCCCGTTGTCGGCTAGGTTGGCAGACCTCATAACAGGTGCTACTGTCCGCGCCAAGCAAGCCCAGAGATAGGCGTCCATGAGCATGAAATTCTCCGAAGACCTGGTCCCCTTGACTGACCTCAAGGTCAACCCGGATCGCGTGGTCAAACACGCTGCCGAGGCCCATCGATCGGTGCTGCCGACCCGCGGAGGGCGCGAGGTCGCCGTCATGCAGTCCGTGTCCGACTACGAACTGGCCGCGGAGGAGCGCGCCTTCATGCGTGCGGTGGTCGTGGGATTGGCCGACTTGGACGCTGGCCGCGAGGTCTCCCTCTCCGAGGCCAAGGCCAGATTCGGCTTGGCATAGGGACATGACCGTCGCCAGGGTTAGCCTCGCCGAGTCCGCGCTCAGCGACTTGGCGGGCATCCAGGCATGGTACACCGCGGAAGGGGTGCCGGAGGTTGGTGACCGGCTCGTCGCCGAGGTCTTCCAACGCGTGGAGGTCCATGCCGAGAATTATCGGGTGGCGGGCGGGCCGAAAGACCCCGGCCATCGGCGCGCCCCGCGCGGATTACTTGAGCGCTACCAACCGCTACCCAGGCTCCAGGCGCTCGCCTTCTGTATCGCCACCGCGGGGCCGGTCGCGGTGGCCTCCGATGTCCCCGGCATCCAGGAGGGGGAGCACATGACCCAGGAGATCGCCGCCGAGGTGCGTCCCATCTCTACGGACGAGCTGCAACGGACGCTCGATGCGGCGCTCGAGGCCAAGGGGCCTGGTTACCGCCCACGCACCGAGCACCTGCGCCCAGACGGCCGGCCCCGATACATAAACCGCCTGATCCTGGAGGACTCCCCCTACCTCCTCCAGCACGCCCACAATCCGGTGGACTGGTACCCCTGGGGGCCTGATGCCTTCGCGCGGGCGCGCCGGGAGGGCAAGCTGGTGTTCCTCTCCATTGGCTATTCGACCTGCCACTGGTGCCACGTCATGGAGCGGGAGAGCTTCGAGGACCTTAAAATCGCCCACCAGCTCAACGACCATTACATCGCGATCAAGGTGGACCGGGAGGTCCATTCCGACATCGATCAGGTCTATATGACCGCCGCCGAGCTCTTGACGGGCGGCGGTGGTTGGCCCCTGTCGAGCATCCTGACCCCGGAGGGCGAGACCATCGCCGCCGGCACCTATTTCCCACCGGCCGAATTCGCGGACCTGCTCCAGCGCGCCCAGGCGCTGTGGCGGCAGCGCCCGGAGGAACTGCGCGCGCAGGCCCGCCAGGTTGCCGGCGCCGT
>JBATOB010000342.1:0-6600 GCA_049290655.1 Chromatiaceae bacterium
GGATATCCTGCTCTGCTCCCCCCAGCCACCGCGCATCGACCTGGCTACCTGCATGGACCAGTTCCAAAAACTGGACGCCGACCTGCCCCTCATCCTACTTACCGATGCCGCCACCGAGGCCGCGCAACTCCTGGAGGCCCGCAGACAAGGGGCGCGCGATGCGACGGCAAAGGGTCATTTCGCCTGGCTGGCGTTGGTTATCGGCAGGGAATACCAAGACCTCCAGCAAAGACGACTGGTAAAGCAACTGGAGCGGCGGGTGCAAGCCCTGGAAGACGACATCCGTGACAAGGACACCGGTAAGCCCGCGACCCACAGGCCGGCCCTGGCCAACTCGCCCCAGGCCCGCACGGAGGAGGAGGACCGTCAGTTCGCCCAGCGCATCAACCGCGCACTGGGTGGCGATTACTTTCAGTTATTCTACCAGCCCATCATCAGCCTCAAGGGCGATGGCCAGGAACGCTACAACGTCTTTATCCGCCTGCGTGACGACCGGCACGGGATACGCGAGGCCAAGGAATTCCTGGCCGCCGCCGTCCAATCCGGTCGCATGGTGGCCATCGACCACTGGGTCATGGAAAACGCCATCATAGCCCTGGCCGAACAACGTGACCTGGGCCGTCAACTCAACTTCTTCATCAACCTGGCCGCGGAGACACTGCGAGAGGAGAAACTCGCCGCCTGGATCACCGAACGGCTTGCCCAACAGCAAGTGCCGGCCAACTGGCTAACCTTTCAGGTCCTGGAGGTACATGCCCGCGCCCATTCAGACAGCTATGCCAAATTGACCCAGGATCTCACCCGGATGGGCTGCCACATGGCGCTCAACCGCTTCGGCGTCTCCTCCAACCCGGACAAGCTGCTGGCCATCCTGCCCGCCGACTTCGTCAAGCTCGATGCCCAGTTGACCACCGGCATCGCGGACGACAATCGCAAGGAAAAACGGCTCAACCAACTCATCGAGCTGATTCGTGATCAGGGCAAGGGCAGCATCGCCACCAATGTCGAGGATGCACGCACCCTCAGCGTCCTCTGGACCGCTGGCATCGATTTTGTCCAGGGCAACTTCCTGCAGCGACCCTTGCCCACCCTGGATCCGGTCCAGTAGCCGGATTCTGGCCAGGTCCCAACCGGTGTCCGGGCTAATGCGACGGTCCGGCGTTCATCACCCCATGGGGTACATGCCCGGTCGCGACCACGTCCCGAGCCGCCTCGCAATGCAGTGGCTGATCGTCGAAGAAGATATCGGCGGCGAAGGCTCGCAGGAAGGCGGCCTTGTCGAGCCCCCCCAGGAAGAGAGCCTCATCGATACGCACCCCCCAGGCCCGCAAGGTGCGCACGACGCGCTCATGGGAGGGGGCGCCCCGGGCCGTGATAAGGGCCGTGCGCAAGGGCGGATCATCCACGGGGAACAGGGCCTGAATGCGATGCAGGGTGCTCAGAAAATCCTTGAAGGGACCGCCCTGTAGGGGTTCGCGAGCGGCGGCGGTCTCGGTCTGATTGAAGATCGCCAGACCCTCGCGCCGATAGACGCGCTCCGCCTCGTCCGAAAAAAGGACGGCATCACCGTCGAAGGCAATACGTAGGGTTTCATCCATGCCACCCGGCGGGAGCTTGCCTTGCGGCAGCAGGGTCGCGGCGGCACAGCCGGCCTCCAAGGCCAGCGACACGTCCTGGGGGTCGGCCGAGAGAAAGAGGTGGGCGCCGAAGGCGGCGACATAACGGTAAGGCGTGGCGCCACCCGCGAAGGCCGCCCGGGAGATATCGAGTCCGTGGTGGCGAATGGAATTGAAGACCCTCAGCCCGGTATCCGAGCTGTTGCGGGACAGCAGGATGACGTCCACCCGCCCCCGTTCGCCCAGCCATTCATTGAGGGCCAGCAGCTTGCGCGCAAGAGGGAAGGCCACCCCGGGCTCCAGGATGTCCTCCTCGTGCGCGGCCTGGTATTCGTAGTAGGCCGCCACTCCCTCGTTCTCAAAGACCTGGTGAGATTCCGCCAAATCGAAGAGGGCGCGGGATGAGATGGCAACCACGAGGCGGACGGGCGGCGCCAGCCTGGGGTCCGGATTAGCGGCCGTTGAGTACATGGATTGGTTACCCCTCCGCGGGTAGGTCCGGGGCCTAAACCCCGTCCCGGGTCCGTGGCTCTTACCAGGGCATGATGGAATTCATGAAGCCCATGGGCCGGCTGATGCTGCGATTCAGGTTCCCCATGTCATTGCTCATATTGCCGGTGGTCTGGGTCATGACCCGAACGGATTGATTGAGGGACTCCATGCTGGTCATCATAGGCTTGAGCGTCGTGACATCCCCGGCCATGGACTCGACGCTAGTGGACATGAACTCGACGTTGGTGGCCATGAGGCGGACATTGGCACTCATCAGACTGACGTTATCGGACACGGACTGCATATTGCTTGACAGCACCGTCAAGTTAGTATCGATACTGATGGCCATGTAGTGGACATCCTTCGCCAGGCTAAATACCAAATAAAAGCCATAGGCGGCCAGGATGATAAAGGCGAACATGGAGGGGTAAACGATCAGTTCCCAGCGCCTGGCGCTGGTTTCGAAGGCATGGGACAAGCGTTCCATGGCCATGCCATCAAGGGGCCCGTCCTGGCCGACCGCCTCGGACTTAGTCAACTCAGTATTTTCCGCCATGGCTTTGCTCGTTGGTGACCCAGCATCGGGTTCCTTGAGTCTGACAAGCCGACACCCACCAGGTTCGGCTCATATTCAGCTCAGCACGTTCGGATAAAGCATGGCGGCAAGGGAAAAGAACTCCGTGGCGCCCTTGCCGCGCGGCTCCAGTTCGAACACCGCCAGGCCTTCGCTGAAGGACCGGCGAAAGACGGTACGGGTGGCGATGCGCGGCTTGATGAATTTGATGCCTGGCAGGGAGACCAGGGCGGCGGCGGTCTCATTGGTCTCGCGAACACCCTGATGGGTGTCGCCACGATTAATGAAACCAATCATCTGTGGCGATGGGCCCGACGCCGCGGACTCAACCAGATGGATGTAACGCTGGGTGGACCAGATATCGGCCTGGGAGGGTGGCACGGGGACCACCACCCGGTCGCACAGCTTGAGGGCCAACCGCATGGCATCCATGTCCGCCGTGCCGACATCGATCAGGGTCTCTTCGGCGTTGGCGAAGGCTTCCGGGTTAATACCGGCCTTACCTTTGACCTTGAGCTTGGGACTAAAGCCTTCCTCCAGGCGCACATCCACCACGTCGGTCAAGGTGGCCTGGGGATCCGCATCGACCAGTTGGACCTTGACCTCCGCCATGGCCAGCCAGACGGCAAGGTTAAAAGTCAGGGTGCTCTTGCCAGACCCCCCCTTCAGACTACCGATAACCGTAATCATGGCGTGACCTCGCGGCCAGGTATAGTGGCGAGAGAGCCTCCGTGAACCGGAGGCGCGCCCTTGTGGACATTAGGGCTTTGGCGCGGGAGCACCAGCCCCACCTTGGGGCATCTCCATGCGGGTATAGCCGGCGGGGAGGGTAAAATTCTGGTCAGCCTGAGGGCCGACGCGAATACCGACGAGTTCGCTCGCGATGCCGCCGGGGTACTCCTGTTTGATGGCCATCTTTAATTCTGGATCGTACCACTCGGTGGTGGACATGGTCTTACCATCCGGCCCCGTCATCTTCACCTCCCACTTCTCCGTCTTGCGACCGGCCAATTCCTCCTGGCCCAGGAGGCTGCGCTCCATCTGGCCGCCCTCGACCATGGTCTGACGCAACGCAAAGGCGGGACCGCGCTCCTTATCGATCCATTGGGTGACGGTGGCGGTTTTGCCGTCCTGCCTGACCGTGATTTCCCAGACCAGGGTGCTACGCCCCGCGATCGTCTCCTCGCCCTTGGCCTGACAGCTCAGGCCTGGCAGACCGGCGCAGGGGTCTTGGGCGGTGGGCTCGGCCTTGGGCTTGCCGTCTGGCCCCAGGGTCGAACGCTCCACATAGCTTTTGCGATCGGGAAAGAGTATCCATTCCATGCCGCGCTGATCATCGGTGATACGCACCAGGGTCTGGCCTTGGTGGACGGCCTCGGTACGTGTCTTGTCCTTGCCAACCAGGATCTTGCCAGCGCTGGACTGGCCATCGGGTCCGCGCTGGATCATTTCGGCGGAGAATTCGGCATCGGCCAGCGCGATTGGGGCCACCAGAATGGCCGCAAGGCCGATCGCAAGGGCACTGTGGTGGGATGGCGAGTGCTGGTTCATCAGGTATTCCTCCAGATAATTTATAACTGTTGCGACGGGTGACCCACCTGACGCCTGCTAACCCGATTCTACGCAAGTTGCCCATCGCGATCACCCAGGAAATTCAGCGGCGACCCTCGCCATAATGGCGGTCGAACCAGTTCTCGGCTTCATGGTTTGGCATTCCCGGCAGATCGGGATATGGAGGCTGGTCTTGAGTCCAGCCACTGGGTTGCCGATCGGGACGGGAGGCCGGGGGGGGTGGGCCTAGCGAAGATGGCGACTCCTGGCGGGGGGCGTTCAAGGGCCGCCAGCCCGAGGTCGACTGACCGCGATCCCGTTCCTGGGCCGTCAAGGGGCGGTAGCGATAATCGGAGGCAGAGGTGGGTTCGCCCATATCGACGGGCCCATCACCCCGGAAGCGATAGCGCCCTTGATCGGGCCCTGGGGGAGTGGCAGGGGTCTCGATGCGCCCTGATTGATCACGACCCAAGCCCGGGTCGCGCCGCAAGGTTTCATAGAGGCTGGGCGGGGAGGCCCCGGAAGGGATGCCGTTCGGAGCCCCCCCAGTGGGGTAGGCGTCCCGGGTACCTTGGGCATTAAGATGGGATTCGCCGGTCGCTGCACCCGACGCCTGGCGCGACGCCGTGGCATAGCCATAAGTTGAATCCCAGGACGGTTCCCCCGCGGGCGACGGCAGGGGCATCAGGCTCAAGAGGAGGAGGGAGATGGGGAGGACCTGCATGGGCCAGCACCACCTTGGAACCCTCATCCGGACCTCTTCCCGCTCACCGGAAGAAGACATGAATCAATCGTGGCCGGGCCCTTCATCCGTGTCGTTCTTGAGTCGAATGCCGCGACGCGGAGACTTTTTCTGGATCAGGTTAGCCGCGGACACCTCGGCTTTTTTGACTGGAGCGGGGGCCTTACGGGCTGGGGCAGGAGTCTTTTTGCGCGCGGTCACCTCGGCCTTTTTGGCTGGAATGGCCACTGGCGCGCGGACGGGCTCCTGAGCCGCGGGGCTGGCCGCAGCCGGAACCTGAGCGGAAACCTGAACCGGAACGGAAGCCGCAGCCAGGACATAGGCAGGAGATGGTGCTGGTGCCTCCGAGGATAACTTCGCCTGCGGCTCGGTGCCCGCCTCGGCCTGGGCCGCCGGCGGGACTGGTGGGGCCTCCCCCCCCGCCGCGGGGGCCAGACTCACTGGGGGCGACGGAGCACCGCCACCCGTGGCAGCGGCTGGCGGCGCTGGGGGGGGCGGCGAGGCGACCCGCTTGGTCTTCTTAGGTTTGAAGAGGCCCTTCACCAGATCAATAACCAAGAGCAGGATACCCCTGACCAGGTAGAAGGCCATGGACAGGACTTCGAACAGACCCATCCAGATGCGGATCAGCAGGCCGCTCTTGGCTGGCTTCGGCCTGGTGTCCGGTGCGGGCGCCGCCGTGTAACCGCCTCCATTGGCCTCGCCATTGGCGCAAGGGACCTTGAGGCCGGGATGGGCCGTCGCAACCGCCACCTCACATAGGTCCTTGCTGGCCTCGACGCAACCCAGGGGAATCACGATCAGGGTCAGGACGGTGGACACGAGCACCCCCGAGGCAAGGGAGATGGCCATGCCCTGGAAAATGGGGTCGGTGAAGATAACGCTGGAACCCGCCACCAGGGCCAGGGCCGTGATGAGAATGGGCCGGGTCCGGGTCTTACAGGCACGAATCACCGCCTCGGCCACCGGGACACCCTTCTGCACCTCATGGATTGAGAAATCAACCAGCAGGATGGAGTTGCGAACAATGATGCCGGCCAGGGCTATCCAGCCGATCATGGAGGTGGCGGTGAACTCCCCGCCCTTCCCCAAGCTGAACATGATGAAGTGGGCCGGAATGATACCCAGCAGTGTCAGCGGAATGGGCGCCATAATGACCAGGGGTATGCGGAAGTTGCCAAACTCCCACACCACCAGGATGTAGATGAGCACCAGGGCCACGGCAAAGGCGGCGCCCATGTCGCGGAAAGTCTCGTAGGTGACGGTCCACTCACCAGCCCACTCCCAGGATGACAGACGGTCGTTGGTAGGGGCCTGGGTCCAGTAACTCACAGGCACCACGCCATCGGGAGGCCTATAGCCTTTCTGGTCGAGGATGTCCTGAATCTGGAACATACCATAGATCGGCGCGGCCAGATTTCCGCCCACATCCGCCACCACGAACTCGATGGCCCGCAGATCCTTGCGGAAGATGGTGTCCTCCTCGGGTACCCGCTCGAAGCGGCCCAACTCTCGCAAGGGAAGGGTGACGCCCGAGGTCGATTGGATGGGCAGGTCCCCCAGACGTTCAATCTCCGAACGCTCCGCCATCGGCACCTGCACGACGATATTGATGGGTTCGTGAC
>JBATOB010000343.1:0-5391 GCA_049290655.1 Chromatiaceae bacterium
CCCCGGTGGCGTTGCGCATCGGTATCAGTGAGGAATTCGATCCCGCCCGAGGTCATCGCGTCCGTTGCGAATTGGCCGCCGACCTCCCCGGGCGGCGGCAATTGATGGTACGCGAGGCCCAGAAGGAGGCCCTCGCGGCGGTCTCCGGGGTCTTTGCCGGCGCCCGCAAACAACTCCGCCGCCTCGCCTGCCGGACCCTGGGACCGACATCCCCCGCGGGTGGGGAGATGCAGCCGGTCGGGACTTGAAGCCCATGCATGAAGAAGCCGCCAAGCTGCTGCCAACCGAGATCAATCTGCATGCTAAATCACGGCTGCTGAGCATCGTTTTCAGTGATGGTGCCCGCTTTCAACTGCCTTGCGAATACCTGCGGGTATTTTCCAAGGCCGCCGGACCCGATACGCTGGTCACGGGCAAGGAGGCCGTGAATATCGAGCGCATCGACCCTCAGGGCCAGTACGCCATCCGCATCCTCTTCGATGACGGCCACGACACCGGCATCTATTCCTGGGACACCCTGTACGCCCTCGGCACCCACCAAGAGGCCAACTGGGCCGATTACCTGCGGCGCCTGGAACTGGCCGGCTACCAGCGTCAAGAGCCGGACAGGGGCGAAAAGCACGCACGGCTGCTGTACTTCTCCTGGCTGGCAAAAAAAATGCGCAAGGAGTCCGAGGATGCGACCCTACCCGCCAGCGTCACGGACGTGAACAGTCTCTTGACCTGGCTGGGCAAGCGCCGCAAGGGCGCTGCCCCCATTTTCGACAAGGAGCGGCTGGGGGTGACTGTTAACCGTCAGTTTGCCGAGGGCTTCACCAAGCTGCGGGATGGCGACGAGATCGGCCTGGTGCCCAATTCCCCGACCCCGCCCGCGACGCCTGATCTGATCTGAAGGCCGCCTGACCTCTCACGCATTCACATCGACGACCAGACGCCCACGGACCTCGCCGTTCAGCAGGTCCGTGGCGGCGGCGATGGCCTGATTTAGCCCGATTTCCCGCGTGATCGCCTCCAGGCGCAGAGGGTCCAGGTCGGCGGCGAGACGATCCCAGGCCTGCATGCGGCGCTCCCGGGGGACCATGACGCTGTCGATGCCATAGAGGGTGACCCCGCGCAGGATGAAGGGCGCGACCGTGGCGGGGAAGTCCATGCCTTGGGCCAGACCACAGGCGGCAACGGCGCCGTTGTAATAGGTCGAGGCGCAGGCGTTGGCCAGGGTGTGACTGCCGACGGTATCGACAACGCCCAGCCAGCGCTCCTTCATCAGAGGCTTGCCCGGGCCATTGAGTTCCGCCCGGTCGATGACCTCGGCGGCGCCCAGGCCGAGCAGGTAGGCAGACTCCATAATCCGGCCGGTGGTGGCAATGACCCGGTACCCTTTTTTGGCGAGCACGGCGATGGCGATGCCGCCAACCCCACCATTGGCGCCCGTGACCAGGACATCACCATCCCCGGGCCGGATGCCGTGACGCTCCAGGGCCAGAACGCAGAGCATGGCGGTGTAACCAGCCGTGCCGATGGCCATGGCCTGACGGGGACTCAAGCCCTTGGGCAAGGGGATCAGCCAATCGCCAGACAGGCGGGCCTTTTGGGCCAGCCCCCCCCAATGGCGCTCCCCCACGCCCCAACCGTTGAGAATGACGGCGTCCCCCGGTTGCCAGTCCGGATGGCTGCTCGCCTCCACCTCCCCGACCAGATCGATGCCCGGAACCATGGGAAAGCTCCGCACCACCGGGGCCTTGCCGGTGATCGCCAGGCCGTCCTTGTAATTGAGGGTGGAATAGGCGACGCGGATACTCACATCACCGGCGGGCAGGTCGGCCTCGTCGAGGACCTGGACTTGCGCCAGGGTCTTGCCTTCCTCCTGGGTCAGAACAATGGCGTTGAACATAAAGCGTCTCCCGAAATAGTTTTACCAAACTCACAAAATCTCATGCCACCGGCACCCCAAGCAGATCGTGCGGGCCGGAACGGGTGATATCGACCTCGATGAAGTCACCGGGGTCGAGTTCCCACTCGCCGGGGATGATGACCTTGCCATCGATCTCCGGGGCATCGGCGGCAGTGCGGGCTACTATGCGCCCTTCCTCGACCTCGTCCACCAGTACGATGAGGCGCTGGCCGACGCGCTGGGTGAGCTTTTCCCGACTGATCGCCGCCTGAACAGCCATGAACCTCGCCAGGCGCTCCTCCCGCACGGGCGCGGGTACCGGGTCCGGCAAAGCATTGGCGGCGGCACCCGCGACGGGGGAATAGGCAAAGGCGCCCACCCGGTCGAGTCGGGCCTCGCGCAGAAAGTCGAGCAGCATCTCGAAATCCGCCTCCGTCTCGCCAGGAAAGCCGACGATGAAGGTGCTGCGCAGGGTCAACTCGGGACAGATCGCGCGCCAGCCCGCCAGGCGTTGCAGCAGCCGCTCCGCCGCCGCCGGACGGCGCATGGCCTTGAGGATCGGCGGGCTCGCGTGCTGCAGGGGCATGTCCAGGTAAGGCAGGATATGCCCTTCGGCCATCAGGGGGATCAGCTGATCCACCTGCGGATAGGGATAGACATAGTGGAGCCGAACCCAGACCGGCAGCTCCCCGAGCCGGCGGGCCAGGGTCTCGATATCGGTGCGCAGCGGCTGACCGCGCCAGATATCGGTCCGATAGCGCAGATCCAGGCCATAGGCGCTGGTGTCCTGGGCGATCACCAGGAGTTCGCGCGCCCCCGCCGCCGCCAGGCGATGGGCCTCGTCCAGGACCGCGCCAATGGGACGGCTGACCAGATCGCCCCGCAAACTGGGGATGATGCAGAAGGTACAGCGATGGTTACAACCTTCCGAGATCTTGATGTAGGCAAAATGCTTGGGCGTGAGCTTGATGCCCTGAGGCGGCAGGAGACTCAGGAAGGGGTCGTGCGGCGCGGGCACCAGGGCGTGCACCGCCGTCATCACCTCCACGAAGGCCTGGGGGCCGGTCACCGCCGAGACCTTGGGATGGGCCTGCCACACCAGCTCGGCCCTCGCCCCCAGGCAACCCGTGACCACCACCCGACCGTTTTCGGCCAGCGCCTCGCCAATCGCCTCCAGGGATTCCGCCACCGCCGCATCGATAAAACCACAGGTGTTGACGACGACCAGATCCGCATCGGCGTAAGTCGGCGAGATAGCATAACCCTCGGCCCGCAACTGGGTAAGGATGCACTCCGAATCGACGGTCGCCTTGGGACAGCCCAGGCTGACAAAACCGATGGTGGGGGTGTGGTTGGCTCTGGTCAAGCGTGGCTCACTGGGGGGATAGAAATGGGCTAGGAGGGATAGTAAAGCCGGGGCCGCGGTCATACAAATGAGAAAGCGGGGGGCCATCACGGCTGGGTTGATCTTTTTCCAGTGCCGGGAGGATACTTTAGCCCCAAGCTAATGCGGAGGCCCGAGCGTGTCTTCAGTCCCTCCCACCCTCGATCTTGCGGCTTGAAAATCGGAAGTAGCCAGATTGAAAAATTGCAAACTTTGTCCTTACCACCGCTTGTGCAATCCCCTGCCCGGCATCTGCATTCTGGCTTTCTTCGCCGCCGTGGGCGCGGTCGCCATCGGCATGGCCTATGTGTTCATCACCCAAGAACTGATGTGACGGCCACGCTTTCGCCTGGCGCCCAGATGCCCAGCATCTCCAACCCTAGCATCCGGTCAGGCTCCCGGGTCCGCCTGCACCTCTCGATTCACCTCAGCGACGGCACCGAGGCACTCTCCACCTTCGACGAGCCACCCCTGGAGCTAACCCTGGGAGACGGCACCCTGACCCCCGGAACCGAGTACCCGCTCCTGGGTCTGACCGCAGGCGCGGAGGTAGAGCAAATTGCCGATGGCAACCACCTCTTCGGGCATTGGAGCGAGGACAATCTGCACTGGCTGGCCAAGACCAAGTTCCCGGACACCGTACCCCAGCCCGGCAGCCTGGTCGCCTTCGCCACCCCGGACGGGGTCGAAACCCCGGGCATCGTCAAGGATATCCGGGGCGACCAGGTCCGGGTGGACTTTAACCACCCCCTCTCCGGCCGGGTCCTGCGTCTGTGCTACCAGATCCTCGCGGTCGCGGACCCCGCCCAAGTGGGCCCGGGTCAGCCCCCCATAACAGCGGCACATCTTCTCCATCCCGACACTAACTTCTGAACGGACCGCACAATCTGGCCTCATCCGCCCATTCCTCCTCGCACCCAACCTAGGCATCGCTATCCCGGAATCCATGGACATACTCCTTGCCAATCCCCGCGGCTTCTGCGCGGGCGTCGATCGCGCCATCGAGATCGTCGAGCGCGCGCTAGAACTTTTTGGCGCCCCCATCTACGTTCGCCATGAGGTAGTCCACAACCGCTTCGTAGTCGAGAACCTGAGGGTACGTGGTGCCGTTTTCGTCGATGAGGTAGACCAAGTCCCCTTGGGCGCCACCCTCATCTTCAGCGCTCATGGCGTCGCCCAACAAGTGCGGGCCGCCGCCGCCGCTCGCCAACTGCGCGTCTTCGATGCCACCTGCCCACTGGTCACCAAAGTCCACCTCGAAGTCGCGCGCCATTGCCGCGATGGCGGCGAGGTCATCCTGATCGGCCATCGCGGCCACCCGGAGGTGGAAGGCACCATGGGTCAATGCCGCGACGGGGGCCGCATCCATCTGGTCCAGGAAGTCGTCGACGTGGCCACCCTCCCGGTGAATGACCCGGAACACCTAGCCTATGTCACCCAGACCACCTTGTCCGTGGGTGACACCCAGGCGATTATCGCCGCCCTCCAGGCGCGCTTCCCCCTGATCCAGGGCCCGCGCAAGAGCGACATCTGTTACGCCACCCAAAACCGCCAGGACGCGGTCAAGGATCTCGCCCAGCGCTGTGAACTCCTGCTGGTAGTGGGCTCCCCCAATAGCTCCAACTCCAACCGGCTACGCGAACTCGCCCAGAAACAAGGCACCCGCGCCTATCTCATCGATGGCGCCGAGGAAATTCAACGCGAATGGTTGGCCAATGCCCCCACCGTCGGCGTCACCGCCGGGGCCTCCGCCCCCGAAATCCTGGTGGAGCGCGTCATCGACCGGCTAAAGGAATGGGGCGCCGGCGAGATCGTGGAACAGTCCGGCATCCGCGAGCAGGTCGTCTTCGCCCTGCCCCGGGAGCTGGTTTCCCCACCGGCAGCCGCGAAATCCCTCTGAAACTCCCCTCCGCGCCGGATTGCGTGCGCTATTCATCGCCGGTGTTGCCAGGGAAGCCACCAGCAGTTCTCATTTTGGCAGTAGCCCGTTAAGGAAACGCTGAAGATTGGCCCGATTCTCTCCCCTCGCCCTCGGAAGGCGTTGTTTAGGGCTAAGGCACCCGTTTTAACCGGTTTTTGGGCTCATTTTGGGCTCGCTGGGTGGCTCCTGAGGCCC
>JBATOB010000344.1:0-5427 GCA_049290655.1 Chromatiaceae bacterium
GCCAGCCGCCGCCCAAGGCCCGGCCATCCAGGTCGCGGTCAGCCTGGCGGAACCCCTCAAGTCCAAGGCCAATGCCAACCAGAGCCTCTTCATCTATGCCAAGGCCGCCTCTGGCCCGCCCATGCCCCTGGCTGTCAAGCGCCTGCGGGTCGCGGATCTGCCCCTCACCGTCACCCTCGACGACAGCCTGGCCATGACCCCCGAAATGCGCCTGTCCAACTTCCCGCGGGTGATGGTCGGCGCCCGCATCTCCGCCAGCGGCCAGGCCGTGCCCCAAAGCGGCGATCTGGAGGGCGAGATGGGACCGCTGGCGCCCGCGGAGACCTCCTCGCTGCAACTGGTCATCAACCGCGTCAGGCCCTAGCTCGGGTTACCCACCTCGGCTACCTCGTCTTGCCGCAGCCCGAGGCCCCCAGCAGGGCCAGGAATTCTCCCCCTGGGATACGAAGATTAAGGCCATCGATCGCCTGGGTCCCCGCGAAGGCGCGGCCGAGGTCGCGGAGTTCAACCGCCACCTCCGCCGGTTCGATAACAGGGACGTGCAAGGGATCGGGGTGAATATCGGGATGGGCGGGCCCTGAGTACATCAGGCGTAGCGTCCCGCGGGTGATCCTGGTGTCATGATGAAAAGTTGAAAACCGGCGATGTCTTAGGGGGGGCTAACCCCGCCATCGCTTTACCTCCTTGAGGTTTAGTTTCCTTTCGGGCATCTTACTCAAGTCTCAATTCGCGTAAAAAGCCGGTTCTGATGTTTCAAGAATGGACCCTTGCCAAGGCCGGAGAGCTGTATCGCATTCCCTATTGGGGTGCTGGATATTTCGGCCTTTCCGAGGAGGGCAAGGTCACGGTGGGGGTGGACTTCCCCAGCGGCCGGGTTGAGGTGCCACTCCTGGACATCCTCTCCGGCATGAATCAGCGCGGCCTGCGGGCGCCGGCCTTGCTGCGGGTAGAGAATCTCCTCCACGCCCAAATCACCCGCATTCATGAGAGCTTTCACGCCGCCATCGCCAACCTGGGCTACCAGGGCGAGTATAGGGGCGTCTTTCCCATCAAGGTCAATCAGCAGCGTCAGGTCGTCGAGGAGGTCACGGCCTTTGGTGCTCGCTATAGCCATGGCCTGGAGGCTGGTAGCAAGGCCGAACTCATCATCGCCCTCTTCGCCCTCGCTGGCCGCGACGGTCTCATCGTCTGCAACGGTTACAAGGACCGGAAATTCTTTGAGCTGGGCCTGCTAGCCCAACGGATTGGCTACCAGTGCCTCTTCGTGGTCGAGACCCCGGCGGAACTGCCCATCCTACTGGCCTGCGCCGAGCAGACCGGGGTTCGTCCCCGTATCGGCGCGCGGATCAAGCTCGCCTCCCGGGTGGGCGGCCTCTGGAACGAGACCAGCGGCGACCGCAGCCTCTTCGGCCTAACCCCCCATCAACTCATGGACCTAGTGGAAGAGTTACGCAGTCGGGACATGCTCGAGTGCCTGGAGCTCCTGCACTATCACCTGGGTTCCCAGATCCCCAACATCCGTGACATCCGCAACGGCGTTCTGGAGGCCTGTCGCTACTATGTGGAGTTGGTCCGGGAAGGGGCGCGTCTGGGTTTCCTGGACTTGGGCGGCGGCCTGGCTGTGGATTACGAAGGCGCCAACGCCAACCACCCCCACAGCAAAAATTACTCCCTGGACGAGTATTGCACCGACGTGGTCGAGGCGGTCATGACCGTACTGGACCCAGCCGGGGTGGCTCATCCGACCCTCATTACGGAATCCGGGCGGGCCACTGTCGCCTACACCTCCATCCTGGTCTTCAATGCCCTGGACGTGACCCGCTTCGAGCCGGCCCCCCTGCCCGACCACCTGGACCCCGAGGAGCATCCGCAACTCCACTGCCTGCGGCAGGTGGATGAGGACCTCTCCGCAAACAACCTCCAGGAATGTTACAACGACGCCCACTACTACCTGGACGAGATACGGGACCTCTTTCGTCGCGGTCATATCCGCCTGCGTGCCATGGCCCTGGCGGAGAGCCTCTTCCTCAAGATTATTCAGCGCATCGCGGGGGAATTGGCGGTGGGCGTGCCGATACCGGCGGAGTTGATGGGCCTGGCCGACAGCGTGGCAGACATCTACTACGGCAATTTCAGTGTCTTCCAGTCCCTGCCGGACGTTTGGGCCATTTGTCAACTCTTTCCGGTCGTGCCCTTGCATCGCCACCAAGAGGAGCCGACGCGCCTGGCGGTTATCGCCGATATCACCTGCGACAGCGATGGCAAGATCGACCGCTTCATCGACACCCACCAAATCCGCCGCACCCTGCCCGTCCACCCCTTGCGCGCGGGGGAGGAGTACTACCTGGGCGTCTTTCTGGTCGGCGCCTACCAGGAGACCCTCGGGGATCTGCATAATCTCATGGGCGACACCCATGTCGTCAGCGTCCGTCTCAAGCCCGAGGGCGGCTTTGATTTCGTCAAGGAAATCCCCGGCGACAGCATCGCCGACGTCCTGGGTTATGTCGAATACGACCCGCGCGAGTTACGGGAACGGCTGCGCATGACGGCGGAGGCCGCGGTGCGGGACGGCCAGATCTCACCTCCCGAACGACAGCGGATACTGGAGGCCTTCGGCGCCAGCCTGCGTGGTTATACCTATTTCGAAAAGTGACCCAGTGGCGCCAGACCATTGCCCTGCCCCCGCGGCAGGCCGAGCCCGCGCCCGTACCCAGGAGTGACAACCCATGGCCAAGGTATTGATCGTCGGCACCGGCGGCGTCGGCCAAGTCGTGACCCACAAGTGCGCCCAGGTGCCAGAGGTCTTCTCCGAGATCGTGCTCGCGAGCCGCACCCTTGAAAAGTGTCAGCGCATCGCCGCCCAGATCGAGCGGCCCATCGCGACGGCCCAGGTGGACGCGGACGACCGCGCCGCCATGACCGCCCTCCTGGAGCGGGAGCGCCCGGACCTGGTCATCAATGTTGCCCTCCCCTACCAGGACCTGGCCATCATGGATGCCTGCCTGGCCACCGGCGTCCATTACCTGGATACCGCCAACTACGAGCCCCCCGAAGAAGCCAAGTTCGAGTATGGCTGGCAGTGGGCCTATCAGGAACGCTTCCGCGAGCAGGGACTAATCGCCCTGCTCGGCAGCGGCTTCGACCCCGGCGTAACCAACGTCTATACCGCCTACATCCGCAAGCATCTCCTGGACGAAATCCACGAGTTGGACATCATCGACTGCAATGCCGGCGACCACGGCCAGCCCTTCGCCACCAACTTCAACCCCGAGATCAACATCCGCGAGGTGTCCGCGGCGGGCCGCTATTGGCAAGAAGGTGAGTGGCGGACCACGCCACCCCTCAGCCACGGCCGCGCCTTCGATTTCCCCGCGGGCATAGGGCCACGCCAGATCTACCTCATGTACCACGAGGAACTCGAATCCCTGGTCAAGCATTTCCCCGAGATCCGCCGCGCCCGCTTCTGGATGACCTTCTCCGACAACTACCTCAAGCATCTGGAGGTACTCAAGAACGTCGGCATGACCCGTATCGACCCGGTGATCTACGAGGGGCACGAGGTCATCCCCCTGAAATTCCTCAAGGCCCTGCTCCCCGACCCGGCCAGCCTGGGGCCCCTGACCAAGGGCCGCACCTGCATCGGCTGCCTCGCCAGGGGTCTCAAGCACGGGGAGGACAGGACCTTTTACCTCTACAACATCTGCGACCACGAGGCCTGCTACCGCGAGGTCCAATCCCAGGCCATCTCCTATACCACCGGCGTCCCCGCCATGATTGGGGCCAAGCAAATTCTTACCGGCGTCTGGCACGGCGCCGGGGTCTTCAATATGGAGCAGTTCGATCCCGATCCTTTCATGGACGACCTCAACCGCTACGGCCTACCCTGGGAAGTCCAGATGCTGGAGAGTGGCCTGGAATAAGCAGGGCCTGGTCTGGGGCAAGCCATGACGAATGCAGGGGTCCAACCAAACCCCAACCGGGAGCGTTTCCGCCGTTTCGATACCAGCCGGGTGCCGACCCCTTGCTTCGTGGTGGACGAAGTAGGGGTAGAGGCCAATCTGCGCGTCCTGGAACGCGTCCAGCGCGAGAGTGGAGCCAAGGTACTCCTCGCCCTCAAGGCCTTCTCCTGCTTCGCCCTGGCGCCCCTGGTGATGCGCTATCTCAAGGGCGTCTGCGCCAGCGGTCTCCACGAGGCGCGGCTCGGGCGGGAGGAGTTCGGCGGCGAGGTCCACTGCTTCGCCCCGGCCTACCAGGAGGGGGAACTGAGGCAGATCCTTGGGATCGCCGACCACGTGCTTTTTAACTCCCTGGCCCAATGGCACCGCTTCCAGCACTTGATCCAGGAGGCGCGAGTTGAGAGGCCCGGGCTGCGCTTTGGGCTGCGCATCAATCCGGAGCATACCGAGGGCTGGAATCCTCTCTATGATCCCTGCGCGCCCTGCTCCCGCCTCGGCATCCCCCGCGCCCAACTCATGGGGCAGACTCTGGAAGGCCTCAGCGGCCTGCACTTTCACAACCTCTGTGAACAGGACCTGCCGCCCCTGGCCCGCACCTTGGCGGCGGTGGAAGCAGGCTTCGGCCCCTGGTTGGGCGGCATGGAATGGATCAATTTCGGTGGCGGGCACCATATTAGCCGCCCCGACTATCAGGTCGATGGTCTTATCCAACTCATCCGCGACTTCCGCCGGCGCTGGTCCCTGGAGGTCTATCTGGAACCCGGCGAGGCCATCGCCCTGAATGCCGGCGTCCTGGTGACCCAGGTCCTCGATACCATTTGGAACGGCATGGACATCGCCCTCCTCGACACCTCCGCCACCTGCCACATGCCCGATATCCTGGAGGCCCCCTACCGCCCCGATGTGGAGGGTGCTGGCGAACCCGGCCCAGGGCTCCACACCTATCGCCTTGGCGGTCAGACCTGCTTGGCGGGTGACGTCATGGGGGACTACGGCTTCCCCGCGCCCCCGCGGATCGGCGACCGCCTCATCTTCCACGACATGGCCATCTACACCATGGTCAAGACCACCAGTTTCAACGGCATGGCTATCCCAAGTATTGCCCTATGGAACTCGGACACGGATGAACTGCGACTGGTGAAAAGCTTCGGTTACGAGGATTTTCGTGACCGCTTGTCCTGATGACGCGCCGGGGCCTGCCCGCGGTCCGGGTCCAGCGCTTAACCTCATGCAGGCCCCGCGCCGGGAATCAGACCCCGAGGCTCTTCGAATCAGTAGCCGCCCAGCGCCAAATTATTGGGCTGGATCTGATGGAATTCGCCCCCATTCGCGGACTGCAGGGTCCCGATTTCACCGCCGCCCTGTTGGCCTATCGGCTGGTGGGAAGCCTTCGGAGGAGCCTGATCCCGAGCGGGGTCCGCTGGGGCGGGCGCGAGGCCAGCCGGCGGGCTTTCCGGCTGAGGGGGGGCAC
>JBATOB010000345.1:0-3739 GCA_049290655.1 Chromatiaceae bacterium
GGCAACCCCCGACCGGACTCATAGCCAGCACGAGTCACGCCTCGGTAGGTGGCGGGAGGGTCGGGTGGGGGCTGGCGGGGGTGTCGACAGCAGGGATGCAGTCGCCAAGCCTACAGGGACCAATTCCCCGCGTCCCCGCCAGACACCACCCGGCCCGGGAAACCGAAAACTCAGCTTTTTCGGTATAATTTCACCTTCCACGCGCGCCCTCCAGGGCGGATGCGCCCAACCCGGTGATCAAGATGCGCTTTCAGGTCAGCCCCGACGATATCAAAAAGGCCAACATCCCCCACGAGATCTTTTTGACCAATCTGATCGGCAATCACATTCTCATGGCCGTCGGCGCCGGTGGCGTGGCGGGCACCTTTCCCTGGGTCATGGCGGTCATTCCCCTCACCTCCTTTACCCTCCTCGGCTACATCCTCTGGCGCGCGCGGCGCTCACTGACCCGTGACCCCTGGTACCCCATGTGCCATTGGCAAGTCTGTGCGCGACGCAGCCGCATCTTCATCCTGATGCTGATTCTGCTCCTGGCGATCGTGCTGTTGGGGTGGATCGGCTACACCTATCTGGGTTTGAGGCGGGAGGCGGTCCTGGCCATCATCGTCGGCATGGGCATACTGCCCATCATGGCGACCGTGCTCGTCCTCATCCTCTTCGAGTCCGAGACCCTCTACCATGCCAATCAGGCCAAGCTGCCGGCCTGGGTCGTGGCACTTCACCCCAATCCGCCCGAGATCCCGGTCATCGAAGAGGTGAAACCCCATTACTACGACTGAAGACCGGGGCTCCAATCGTCAAGGCCGGAGGGGTTCCCAAGTCAGCCGCCATCCCTGGCGACAGAGGCGCCCTCAGGAGCCGCCGGTCTCCCGGACGATGAGTTGGTCGATAACCTTGACCAGGCCCTCGCGGCTACCGGTCTGGGCGGGGCTGGTGCGGTATTTGCCGTTGACGACCACGGCGGGGACGCCGTCAATGCCGTAGTTCTTGGTGACATTGCGCGCGCGGTTGACCTTCATGTTGACGTCGAAGGAATTCAGGGCCTTGCGAAACTCGGCCCCATCGATTCCCGCGCCCTCGGCGATGGTGACCACGACGTTTTCATCGCTGATTTTTTGCTTCCTGACATGGATGGCATCGAACATGGCCAGGGTGAACTTCTCTTGCGCCCCCAATAATTCAGCGGCATAGAAGGCCTGGGCCTGAAGATCCGGCTTGGTGCCGAACACCGCTGGCATCCGCCGGAACGCCACGTTGGCCGGCTGGGTCCCCCGCCACTTCTCCAGGGTCGGTTCCAGGTGGAAGCAGTGGGGGCAACTGTACATAAAGACCTCGAGCACCTCGATCTTGTCCCCCGTCTCCGTCGGCTGAGGGTTGGGTAGGATCGTGAAATCGATGCCCTCGTCGAGCGCCCAGGCCTGGGCCGAGAGCAGGCATCCGAACAGCAGGGATAACAGGAAGCGGACGGACATAAGGGGTTATTCCTCTTGATGGCTAGGGGGGTTGGGCGATGCGGATTCGACCCGCGCCGCTGGTGGAAAGTTCGAGGGGCTAGCAGCGTCAGGATAGGGCGTAATCCAGGAAGAGCCCCAGGAACAGGGCCAGGCCTAGATAATTGTTGTTCAGAAAGGCCCGAAAACAGGCCGCCAGTTCCCGATCACGCATCAGGTACTGCTGATAGGCCGAGAGACCGGCCGCCACCGCCAGCCCGCCAAAATACCAGGCCCCCCGCCCTGCCGTCAGCCCGATATAGGCCATGAGACCGAGAAAGACCAGTTGCAGTAGGCCAATCAGGAGCCGGTCATGGCGTCCAAAGAGGATGGCGGTGGACTTGATGCCCGCCTTGAGGTCATCCTCGCGATCCACCATGGCGTACTGGGTGTCATAAATCAGGGCCCAGATCAGGGCGGCGGCAAAGACCAGCCAGCCTTGGAGCGGGACCTGGCCAGCGACGGCGGTATAGGCCATGGGCACGGCCCAGCCAAAGGCGGCGCCAAGAAAGACCTGAGGCCAATGAGTCACGCGCTTCATGAAGGGATAAAGGACCGCCAGTCCCAAGGCCACCACGGACAAGGCGATGGTTTTCCAGTCCAGCAGGAGCACGAGCAGAAAGGCCGCCAGGCCGAGGGCGAAAAAAACGCCCAGCGCCTCGCGCGGGCTGACGAGCCCGGTCGCCAGGGGGCGCTCCCGGGTGCGCAACACCTGACCATCCAGGTTGCGGTCCGCGAAGTCGTTGATGGCGCAGCCAGCGGAACGCATCAGAAAGACCCCGGCGATGAAGATCAGCACTACCCGCCAAGGCGGCTGGCCCTGTGCCGCCAGCCACAGGGCCCACAGGGCTGGCCACAACAGCAAGAGGCTCCCGATGGGGCGGTGGAAACGCACCAGCAAGGCGTAGGCCCGTAGGCGCTGATGCCAGTCCAAGGGGCTCGGGGGGCTGGTGTTCACTGCCAGAGTCATGGGCGGGGCGGGAACATTTCCTGTCGTGGGGTGGTGCCTAGGGATGTTGAGGGGTGCGTCGCCGCCTTAGCGGCTCACCAAGGCTATCGCAGGCGAATTATGACACAGGGCCAGCGCCAATCGCAGCGCCAGACCCGGGCCTCAGACGCCGCCACAATACTCCCGGGCCCCCAGCCAGCGGTCGATGAGGGGGGTGACCCGGTCGCGATAGCGGTCGAGGATCAGGTCCGCCGCCTGACGGGCGGCCGCCAGCAGGGACTCGTCGGCCACCGGATGGGCGATGCGAAATTGCATCTCCCCGGTCTGACGGGTACCCAGGACCTCGCCGGCACCGCGCATTTCCAGGTCCTTTTGGGCGATCTCAAAGCCGTTGGTGCTGCGCCGCAGGAGCTCGATGCGCTCCCGCGCCAGGCGCGACAAGGGGGCGTGGTAGAGGAGCAGGCAATGGCTGGCCTGGGCACCGCGGCCGACCCGGCCACGTAACTGGTGGAGTTGGGCCAGGCCCAGGCGCTCCGGATTTTCGATGATCATGAGGCTGGCGTTGGCCACATCGACCCCCACCTCGATAACCGTGGTGGCCACCAGCAGATCCAGGTTGCCGGCGGCAAAGCGGCGCATCACCTCCTCCCGCTCGACCGCCTTGAGGCGGCCATGGGCAAGGCCAATGCGCACCTCCGGCAGGGCCTCCGCCAGGTTGCGCGCCGCCTCCTCTGCCGCCTGGCATTGCAGGGCCTCCGACTCCTCGATCAGGGTGCAGACCCAGTAGGCCTGTCGGCCGCTGGCACAGGCCTCGCGGACCCGGGCCATCACCTCCTCCCGGCGGCTGTCCGGCACGGCCGCCGTTGTCACCGGCGTGCGGCCCGGGGGCATCTCGTCGATGACGGACAGGTCCAGATCGGCGTAGAGGGTCATGGCCAGGGAGCGCGGGATGGGCGTGGCGGTCATGATGAGCTGATGAGGCACCCTGCCCTCCCCCGACCCCTTCTCGCGCAACCTCAGGCGTTGGTGCACGCCGAAGCGGTGCTGCTCATCGACGATGGCCAGGCCCAGATCCTGGAAGGCGACATCCTCCTGAAAAAGGGCATGAGTCCCCACCACCACCCGCGCCTCCCCCGAGGCGATGCGCGCCAGCAGCTCTTCGCGCTCCCGCCCCTTGTGGCGGCCAGCGAGCCAGGCCGACGCCAGCCCCAAGGGGCCCAGCCAAACCGCGAGATTGCGGCGATGCTGCTCGGAGAGCATCTCGGTGGGGGCCATGAGGGCGGCCTGGCGGCCCGACTCC
>JBATOB010000346.1:0-20535 GCA_049290655.1 Chromatiaceae bacterium
CAGGGGGGCCATGGCCTTGGCGCGGCGGGCGTGGACCTGCAGGGGATAGCCGGCCTGGCGCAGGTTCAGGGCCATGGGCCGGCCCATGATGCCGAGGCCGATGAAGCCTATCTTCGCGTGCATGGGCTGATCCTCAGTGCAAGGTGCTCTGCTGGAACGAGGGCAGAAAATCCGGGCGGATCTCGGGTGGCATCTGGAGATGGAAGCCTTGGGTGTCCAGGTTGGTCATGACCTTGACCACATCTTCCCGCGCTAGCCGACGTTCGGGGTGGAGGGCCAGTTCCATCAGGAAGACCGGCGGGCCGAAGCGGTCCAGCAGGGCTTGGGGCAGGGCCTCGAAGCCCTCCTTCGCGGCGAGGTAGAGGTACATCTCTTCCTTGCGGGGGCTTTTGTAAATCCAGCAGGGGCGGGGTTCCTGGATCATGGGCATGGGGCCTCGGTAGTTCGGGGGTCTGGGTGCTAATGTAACTCTTAAGCCCCTGGCCGAACCAATCCGGGTTCAGGAGACTGGTCGGGGCCGGGCCCAGCGCCGCAATGCATACTTGCGGGTCTCCTCCAAGACGCCAAACACCAGGGCCAGGAGGGCGATCAACCCCCAGGCACTCGGCTGGAAGGCCTGGGTACCAAAAATTCAGTTACCGGTGGCTGTGAAGGTGATGAACATCAGTAATCCCGTCTCCACGGCCAGGCCGAGCAGCAGGCGGCGATTCCCAAGCGAGGAAAGTGACAGGGCGGCATCGCGGGGATGGCGACAGAGGAATACGTTGACGATCTGAGCGGCGACGATGGCCGCCAGACAGGCCGTGGTGGCCTGCTGGTAGAGGGAGTCCTGGGGGTCGAGGGGGGTGCCGTAGCTCCAGTCACCCAGGTGGAGGACGCAGAAAAAGGCCATCAAGGCCGCGACTGCCTGGAGCGGCCCCAGCCAGAGGTAGGCCCGTGCCACCAGCGGCCAGGAGAGCAGCCGCTCCTGGGCCTGGCGTGGTGGCTGGCGCATGACGCCGGGGTCCGGCCGCTCGGCCCCCAGGGCCAGGGCGGGAACCATGTCCGTGCCCAGATCGACGGCCAGGATCTGGATGATGGTCAAGGGCACGCGCAACAGCACGTAGACGAGGAAGGGCGCCAGCTCGGGGACATTCGAGGTCAGGATGTAGGTCAGGAACTTGCGGATGTTCTCGAAGACGGCGCGGCCTTCCTCGATGGCGTTGACGATACTGGCGAAATTGTCGTCCAGCAGGATCATGTCCGCCGCTGATTTAGCCACGTCCGTGCCCGTCAGCCCCATGGCAATGCCGATGTGGGCGGATTTCAGGGCCGGGGCGTCGTTCACGCCGTCACCGGTAACGGCGACGATCTCGCCCTTGCGCTTGAGGGCATTGACGATCAGCATCTTCTGCTCGGCGGTGACGCGGGCGAAGAGGATCTCGGGGCTGTCGAAGGCGGTTTGCAGTTGTGCCTTGGTCAGGCGGCGCAGGGATTCACCGAGAATGATGCGCGGGCGTTCCCCCTGGACGAGGCCGATCTCGCGGGCGATCGCCAGGGCCGTGTGGGGGTGGTCGCCGGTGACCATGATGATCTTGATTCCCGCCGAGCGGCAGCGGGCGATGGCCTCGGGCACCTCGGGCCTGGGGGGGTCGTAAAGGCCGATCAGGCCGGACAGCACCAGCCGCTCCTCCCGGGGTTTAGCATCGATCTCCAGCCGCCGCCAGGCAAAGGCCAGGACCCGCAGGCCGGCATCGGCCATGCGCTGTTGGGCCTGGGCGATGGCGTGGTGGGCCTGCTTGTCAAAAGGCTTCGTGGCGCTATCCGTTTCGATTTCGTCGCACAGGGGCATGACGGCCTCCGGCGCCCCCTTGCAGTAGAGCCAACGCTCCCCGCCTTGGGCGACGATCACCGACATGCGGCGGCGTTCGCTGTCGAAGGGCAACTCACCCGTGAGGGTCATGTCGGCAAAGGTCCTGGCCTGACTGGCGAATTTGACCAAGGCCAGTTCCATGGGGTCGCCGAGCCAGACCGGCCGTCCCGCCCGGGTCCCCTGCTTCAGGCTGTGACAGACGGACAGGTTGCGCAACAGCCGCGCGGCCCCGGCACACCCATCGGGAAGGGGCCATCATGCAGCCGGCCATGTAAATAGGTCTGTCGCGCCGCCATGCGGTTTTGGGTCAGGGTACCGGTCTTGTCACTACAGATCACGGTCGTCGCCCCCAGGGTCTCGACCGCCGGCAGATGGCGGACCAGGGCCTGGCGCCGCGCCATGCGCTGGGTGGCCATGGCCAGGGACAGGGTCACGGTGGGCAGTAGGCCTTCGGGGACATTGGCGACAATGATGCCAATGGCGAACATGAGGTTGGCCCAGAAGGGCAAGCCCAGGAAGAGGCCGATCAGGAAGAACAGCAGTCCCAACCCGGTGGCGAAGACCGCAACCAGCCGGGAGAGCCGGGCGATCTCTTGTTGCAGGTGCGAGGGGGCGCTCTTGGCGGTCTGGGTCAGATGGGCGATCTGGCCAAATTCGGTGTGCATGCCGGTGGCAAAGACGAGGGCCCGCCCCTCGCCGGTGACCAGCGAGGTCCCGGCCAGCAGCAGATTCCGGGTCTCCAGGGTGGTCTTGCCCTCGGGGCAGTCTTCGGCGCTCTTGGCCTTGGGCAGGGATTCACCCGTGATGGTGGCGGTATTCACGCGGATCTCGGCGCTGGCAATCAGGCGGCAATCGGCGGGCACATTGTCGCCGGCCTCCAGCAGGATGATGTCGCCGGGCACCAGTACCTCGACCGGGAGAGTCGCCAACTGGCCGTCGCGCACCACCTTGGCGGACTGGGGTAGCAGCTTGCGCAGGGCGTCGATGGCGCGCTCGGCGCGATATTCCTGCCAGTAGGAGAAGCAGCCGTTGATCAGGATCACGGCGAGGATGGCGATGCCGAGCTGCCACATCCCCGCGCCAGGTTCGCGGGACTCGGCCAGGAAGGCAAGGCCGGCGGCCACCCAGAGGATGACGGCGAAGAAGTGGGTAAACTCCCGCAGCAGGCACCGCCACTCCGGCTCGGCGCCGATGGCGAGGATGCGGTTTTCGCCATACTCCCGCAGTCGGCGCTCAGCCTCGCTGGCCGTCAATCCGGTTTCGGCGGTGCCCAGGCTTTGCAGGGCTGCGGGGATGTCAAGTTGCGCCAGGTACATGCCGTCAGCTTAGGCCAGGATGCCCCCTTTCCTAGGCGTGGCCTGGCGCATCCAAGGTTGCCAGGATTTGGGTGGGCGATGATTCCGCGCGGCCGCGTCGCAACTCTGGGTCCCCGGCGTCTGGCATCGGCCGATGGGTAATTGGGTTGATGAAGATCGAGGTCGGGACTGTTCCCTGGATCGAGGGCCGGTTAAGCTTACCGTTTAGGCAATTTCGCATCTGCCGCCAAGTCGACAACCCCGTCGAGTCAGCCATGAAGAAATACCCAAATCCCGCCACCCTCTTCATGACCTTAATGGTCTGGGCCCTGGCCGGCGCCCTCTTTGGCGGTCTTTTCTCCGCCCTATACGGACTACTGTTACTGAGCGGCTTGGCGGCTTGGCAGGCGGGCCTGCTGGGCACCCTGATCGCGGCGGTCACCACCAGCGCCTTTTATAGTTCCATGCCCGTCGCCCTGGCCGGAAGCATGGCCGGGGTACTGGGCTCCGTCGGCACCTTGATGGCGGTGGGGAACGGGGTGAGTCTGCCGCTCATCGCGGGCCTGGCCGCGGCCGTTGGCCTAGCCGCGGGCGCCCTCTATGCCTGGTTGAACCAAGGTGGGGAGCGGCCCCTGGCGGAGAGCCTGACAGGCTTGCTCTGTGGTCTGGTAGCGGGGGGCATCCTGTCCCTGGTGCTGACACTCCATGGCGCACCCCTGACCATGGGCCTCATGGCGGCGGGCATCGTGGCCGGGGTGGGGGGGCTCTTCCAACTTACCGAGCGGTTCCTGGTAAGTCGTATCGTCCGCTGGTGTCCGCATCTGATATCCGCCCCCCTGGTCGCCGGGGTCATCGCCGCCGTGGTGGGTGCCGGCGTCTGGGTCATGGCTGGCACGACGGGTTTGGACCCCGCCCTGAGCAACGGCCTGGAGGAGGTCTTGGGCGAGATACCCAGCGGCCTCCTTGGGGGCCTGATGGGTGGCGCCGTCACCAGCATCCTGCTGGAGATCCTCGGCGCCCACCTTGAGGAGCATGAGCAGGCGGTTTGAGAAATCAGGGCATCCCTGCCCACACGTCGAGGAAAGTGGGAGGGCTGCCCTCACACCCCTGACGGCAAGCCCGCCAGGGCCATGGCGACCTCGGCCTCGTCATACACCAGGTCCTGAAGTTTGCCGGTCAGGTAGTCGGTGTAGGCCTGCATGTCGAAGTGACCATGGCCGCAGAGGTTGAAGAGAATGGTCTTGGCCTCGCCCGACTCCCGACACTTCTCGGCCTCGTGGATGGCGGCGCGCACCGCGTGGTTGGCCTCGGGCGCCGGGATGATGCCCTCGGCCTTGGCGAACTGGAGCCCGGCGGCGAAGCACTCCAATTGGTTGTAGGAGCGCGGCGCTATGTAGCCCAGCTTGGCCAAATGGCTGATCTGGGGGGCCATGCCGTGATAGCGTAGCCCGCCCGCGTGGAAGCCGGGGGGGACGAAGCTGGAGCCGAGCGTGAACATCTTGCACAGCGGGGTCAGGTGGGCGGTATCGCCAAAGTCATAGGCGAAGAGACCCTTGGTCAGGGTCGGGCAGGCGGAGGGCTCCACCGCGATAAACTCGATGTTGCCGCCCTCGCGCAGTTGCTTGCCCAGGAAGGGGAAGGCCAGACCCGCGAAGTTACTACCACCGCCGGTGCAACCGATGACCATATCCGGCCAGTCGCCCGCCATCGCCAGTTGTTGCATGGACTCCAGGCCCGTGACGGTCTGGTGCAGCAGGACGTGATTGAGGACGCTGCCCAGCGCGTACTTGGTGTCGTCCCGCTGGGCGGCCATCTCCACCGCCTCGCTGATGGCGATGCCGAGGCTGCCGGTGCTGTCCGGGTGCTCGGCCAGGATGGCGCGCCCCGAGGCCGTGGTCTCGGATGGGCTAGCAATACACTGGGCGCCGAAGGCCTCCATAAAGGCGCGCCGGTAGGGCTTCTGGTGGTAGCTCACCTTGACCATGTACACCACGATCTCCAGTCCAAAGAAGCTGCCGGCGAGGGCCAGCGAGGAACCCCATTGGCCGGCGCCGGTCTCGGTGGTGATGCGCTTGACCCCTTCCTCCTTGTTGTAAAAGGCCTGGGGTATGGCGGTGTTGGGCTTGTGGCTGCCGGCGGGGCTCACGCCCTCGTATTTGTAATAAATCTTGGCCGGGGTGTTGAGGGCCTTTTCCAGGCGGCGCGCCCGGAACAGGGGCGAAGGGCGCCACTGGCGATAGACATCCCGCACCGGCCCGGGGATTTCGATCTCGCGATCGGTACTCATCTCCTGCTCGATGACGGCGCGCGGGAAGATGGGCGCTAGGTCATCGGCGGTGATGGGTTGCTTGGTGCCCGGGTGGAGCACCGGGTCCAGGGGGACCGGCAGGTCGGCATTGATGTTGTACCAGGATTTGGGTATCTCCTGCTCGTTGAGCAGGTATTTGACGTTGTCGGACATGGACGGCCAGGACCTCTCCGTTGGGGCTGCGATCTTGAACGCGATGGGGATCGCGAGGGTGATGCCCGAGCAGGGCACGGGGCCACCTTAGTTTGCCAGTTTCCGGGCCGGGCATAAATGGGAGTTTGAAATTCGTCTCGGTCTCCGGCCCCTGTCCTGGGTCAGGCTCGCTCTTCGCTTTGCCCGCGAGCCACAAATGTTTCGGGAAGTGGGAGCCCGAGGCATGTTAAAATATATCCTTGGATCGGGTGAGCCATTAAAACCACGAGGTAATCGTCATGTCGGATGATTTGAAGAACCCTGAATTTGTCGAATATCGCGGTCAGCAGGTCAAACTGACGGAGCTAATGGACGATTACCGTAACATGCGCAATAAGTTAGCGCAGAGCAAGAGCGAAAACCGCAGCTCTGTCGTGCGTCGGCGCCAGGAGAAGAGCCTCAAGCCCTACCAGGCCGAGCTGATCCGGATGCAGAAGTATCTGGAAGAAACCAAGACGCGCATGATCATCGTCTTCGAGGGCCGGGACGCGGCGGGCAAGGGTGGCACCATTCGCCGCGTCTCCCGTTACATGAACGAGAAACGGTACCGCCTCGTCGCCCTCGGCAAGCCCACCGAGGAGCAGCGTCACCAGTGGTTTTTCCAGCGTTACGTGGCCCAGTTCCCCACGGGTGGCGAGGTGGTGCTCTTCGATCGTAGCTGGTACAACCGCGCCGTGGTGGAACCCATTTTTGGCTTCTGCTCCGAACAGGAATACCAGAATTTCATGTACGGGGTGGTGGGCTTCGAGAAGGATCTAGTCCGCCAGGGTACTATTCTGGTCAAACTCTATTTCAGCGTCACCAAGGACGAACAGTCCCGCCGCTTCGAGCGGCGCAAGACGGACCCCCTGCGTCAATGGAAGCTGTCGGAGATCGACGCCCAGGCCCAGGACCGCTGGGACGACTTCACCCGCCAGAAGTACGAGATGATCAAGCGTACCCACGCGGCGCACGCGCCCTGGACCATCATTCGCTCCAATAATAAGTATCGCGCCCGCATTAACGCCATGAAGGTGATCCTGAACGCGGTGCCCTACCAGCGCCTGAATAAGGAACTGGACTTTGTGCCGGACCCCGAGATCGTCATCTCCGGTGCCCGGGAACTGGAAATCATGGAGGCCCAGGCCCTGCGCGAGGGTCGCTTCACCGGCTAACGGGCGTCCGACGGGGCGGCCCCCTCCGGAGGCCCGCCCCTCGATAGCTAACCCTGACACTCTTGTCTAGCGACCTCCCTATGACCCTAGGCCCCTTCACCACCCTGCCTGGCCGACGTTATCCCCCGGGGGCGAGCCTGGAACCCGATGGGGTCAATTTCTCGATCTTCAGCCGCCACGCCACCGGCGTCGAACTCCTCCTTTACGCGGGTCATGACAGCCCCGAACCCTTCCAGGTCATCCGCCTGGACCCCGAGATCAATCACACCTTCTTCTCCTGGCACCTGCTGGTGGTGGGGCTGCCCGTCGGCACTCATTTTACCTGGCGCATGGAGGGTCCCAACGATCCCCGTGGTCGAGGTTTGCGCTTCGATGCTCGGGTCGAACTCCTGGAACCCTGCGCGCGGGCGGTCAACAAGGCGGGCTGGGATCGCTGGCGCCGCCTGCGGCAAGGCGTTTTACCCCATGACTCCCCCCGGGCCATGGTCATTGGCGACGACTATGACTGGCAGGGGGACGCCCCCCCGCGCCTGCCGCCGGAAGAGATGGTCATCTACGAGTTGCACGTCGGTGGCTTTACCCGTCACCCCTCTTCGGGCGTGCGGCATCCCGGTACCTTTGAGGGGCTGATCGAAAAGATCCCCTACCTCCAATCCCTCGGCATCACCCACGTCGAGCTGATGCCGGTCATGGCCTTCGATGATCAGGATGTACCCCCAGGCGTGCGGGATCTGGGCCTGAGCAATTTTTGGGGCTACAGCACCCACAGCTTCTATTCCCCTCACCCGGGCTATTGCGTGACCCCCGAGGCCGGGACCCATCGCGATGAATTCCGGGACATGGTCAGGGCCCTACATCGGGCGGGGATCGGTGTCATCCTGGACGTGGTCTTCAATCACACGGCGGAGGGTGGGGCCGACGGGCCTGTCCTCAACTTCAAGGGATTTGGCAACGAAACCTTTTACCTGCTCGACAGCATCGACAAGGGCCGTTACCTGGACTTCACCGGTTGCGGCAATACTCTCAATGCCAATCACCCCTTGGTGTCGCGCTTCATCATCGATTGCCTGGAGTACTGGGTGCGGGCCATGCATGTGGATGGCTTCCGCTTCGATCTGGCCAGCGCCCTGGCGCGGGGGGAGGATGGCCAGCCCATGCACAATCCACCCCTCCTGTGGGGCATCGAGTTTTCCGACGTCCTGGCCCACACCGAGATCATCGCCGAGGCCTGGGACGCCGCCGGTCTCTACCAGGTGGGGACCTTTCCCGGTTACCGCTGGATGGAGTGGAATGGTCGCTATCGCGACAGCGTGCGGCGCTTCGTTCGCGGCGACGGCGGCCTCATCGGCGAGGTGGCCAGCCGCATCACTGGCAGCAGCGACCTTTATCAGGCCAACCACCGCTTGCCGATCAACAGCATCAACTTCGTCACCTGCCATGATGGCTTCACCCTCTGGGACCTGGTCAGTTATGACCGCAAACACAACGAGGCCAATGGCGAGGCCGCCCGGGATGGCAATGACGAGAACCTGAGCTGGAATTGCGGCAGCGAGGGCGAGTCGCAAGACGAGGCCATCCTCGCCTTGCGTTGGTGTCAGGCCCGCAATCTGATGGCCATCCTCTTTCTTAGTCAGGGTATTCCCATGATCCTGGCTGGTGACGAGGTGTTGCGCACCCAGGGCGGCAATAACAATGCCTGGTGCCAGGACAACCCGGTTGGCTGGTTCGACTGGACCCAGGTCGCGGCGCATGACCCCATGCGCCGATTCGTCGCGGGGCTGGTAGCACTGCGCAAGCGCCACCCGAGCCTGCGGCGGCGGCGCTTCCTGACCGGCCGTTCCCGTCAGGATGGCGTCAGGCCGGACATCGCCTGGCAGGGAGCCGATGGCCAACCCCCGAATTGGGAGGCGTCCGAGGGCCATTGTCTGGGTTTCACCCTGGCGAGTGTCGCGGCGGATGAGGCCGATCTGTGCGTCCTGCTCAACATGGGCATCGCGGGCCGGGGTTTTCGTCTCCCCAGCCTGCCGGGCCGCGCCTGGCATCTGGTTCTGGATACGGGCCGACCCCCGGGCGCGGATCTGGTGCCAGCCCAGGAACAAGTGCCTCTCCAGCGGGATGAGATCTATCTTGAGGCCCATAGCCTGGTGATTCTCGAGGGACGCTGAGGACCATTCGTCGGGATGCGTGGGCAGCCAGGTGGCGTCATCCGGCTGAAAGGGGCGAAATCGCCCGTCTCCTGCGCTAAAATCCGACCTTTCTCGCCGCCGGTCCTGGGCGCCGGCACTTACGCCAGCAATGGGTTCGAGCCATGACCGGTATCTTCCTTGCCATGCGACCACGCGGGCAGCGCCCGAATGCTTGAGGCCGCCAGGGGTGACTGGACGCCAGATCGGCTCCTCGCGGTTGCCGCGGGAATTGAGCGCGAATTCCCGCTGACATCCCGACGCACCCTCCTCAGTCTCTTTGACCTCGATCCCGACCAGCTTCAGGCCCAATGGCAAGTGGAGTCGGGACAACTGGCGCTGGTCCGGGGCGCCTTCCCGGTGGGGCTGCAGGGTATCCACCAGCGTCTGCGGCTGTTACGGGAGGATGCGGGGAATATGGAGGTCGCCGCCCTGTCCCTGCCGGCTGGCGAGCTGGATGCCCAGGGCGTGGCCCGCTTCCTGGTGAGCGGCGGTCCCGACGTCCTCTACCGGGCCGAGTTGGGCCTCGCCACGCCGGAGGGCGGCTGGATCTTGTTGGCACGCTCCAATCTGGCGACCCTGCCCCCGCATCCGTTGCGGGTCACTCCACCCCGACCACTCGGGTTCGCCGAGGGCCAGGGGGTGGGAGTTGGGGCGCGCTTGCCCGCGCCAACCCGACCCAAGGAGGGGGATGAGGCACCCCTCCCATGGGACCCGACCCTCGTGGACACGGGCCTGGTGCTTGAGCCAGAATTTCCCCAGCCACCGATTTGGGCAACCCCTGCCGTCGGGGTGGTCTCCCAGCCTCTTGGCGCCCCTCGGATAAGGCCCGCCAGCGGTCGCAAGTTTCAGCCCCTGGTTATCGCGCGGAACCCGCCACCGGGGCAAGGTCGCTCCTCTCCGACGCGGATGGCGGCTCTCTTGGCGCCCATGTCGACGCTGGCGCTTGGTAACGGGTCGAAAGAGATACCCTCGAGCGCCTGCCAGACGCCTCCCCTCCTTGCGACCTTCGATCCCAGCGACGCCCGCTCCAGTCCCGGTTCCGGGTCCACCTCTCCGAGTTCCCCGTCGGGTGCCTGGGCAGATTCGGGCGTGCAGGGTCTTGGCGCTCGCTACTGGCTCTTTGCTTACCCTCCCGACGCCCATTCCGCCGCTTGTCCCATCCCCCGCTCGACCGCCCCATCCCTGCCCGATAGGTCGTGACACCCCCCGCTCAACTTGCGTTGGTGCTCCACGCCCATCTGCCCTATGTCCGGCACCCGGAACAGGTGTCCAGTCTGGAAGAAAACTGGCTGCATGAGGCCATCGCCGACTGCTATCTGCCGCTGCTGGGGGTCCTGGAGGCCGCTCGGGCGCGGGGCAGCCGCTGCTGTCTGACCCTTTCGCTTTCTCCAACCCTCTTGTCCATGCTAGCGGCTCCCGGTCTGCCGGACCGGTTCCTGGACTATCTGGATCGCCGTCTACGCCTGTGCGCGGGTGAACTCACCCGCCAGCGGGATCCGCGCCAGCTCCGACTGACGCTCTGGTATCAGCGCCAATTCGAGGCGCGGCGGCACCAGTTTCTAGAAGGCCTGGGCGCTGACCTCATCGGCGCTTGGACGCGCTTGCGCGACGACCACCGGGTAGAGCTGATCACCACGGCCGCCACCCATGGCTACCCGCCCCTGTTGCGTACTCATCCGGGTGCCATCCGTGCCCAGCTTCGGGTCGGCCGGGATACCTTCATCGCCCTGACGGGCCAGGCCCCCGCCGGGCTCTGGTTGCCCGAGTGTGGCTATTTCCCGGGCTTGGAGACCGAGATCGCCGCGGCGGGTTATGGCTATAGCCTGCTCGATGCCCATGGGCTCCAGCAGGGCCTGCCGCGCCCACCCTGGGGGGTCTATGCCCCGGTGGTGGCGGGGGGCGTTGCCTTCTTTGGCCGCGACCCCGACTCGGCCCGTGAGGTCTGGGGCCGCGAGGCCGGCTACCCGGCTCATCCCGATTACCGGGAGTATTACTCCGACCTGGGCCTCGCTGGTCCATCGAAGGCCCTGGCCGAATTTCTGCCTCCAGGCGTGGCCGCGGGACCCACGGGGATCAAATATCTTCGGGTTACGGGTGGCGTGGGTCCCAAGGGTCTTTATGACCCCGCGTCCGCCGCCCGTCGGGCGGCCCAAGATGCGCGGTCCTTCGTCGCCCAGCGTCGCCAACTCATCGCCCGCCTACCAGCCGTCGCGCGGCCCCCGGTGATCGTCGCCCCCTTCGACGCGGAACTCTTCGGCCACTGGTGGTATGAAGGCCCTCTGTTTCTGGATGCCCTCATCCGGGAACTGGAGGTTTCCGAGGATCTGGTGATGGTGAGCCTCGGCCAACATCTCGCGGACCATGGCGTTGCCGGACCCTGTCGCGTCGCCGCCTCCAGTTGGGGCGAGGGTGGCTATAATGGCACCTGGCTGCGGCCCGAGACGGCCTGGGTCCATCTGCAATTGCAGCAGGCGGCGGTCGAATTTCAGACCTTGCGCCACAATCATGGCGCCGCGCCGGCGACCAGCCCGAGGGGGCGTCTGCTGCGGCAGGCGGCCCGCTCCCTGTTGCTGGCCCAGGGTTCGGACTGGACTTTCCATCTGGGTCGGGGCGGGGGCGGGCCCTATGCCGAGGCTCGCTTGCGAGCCCACCTGGCGCGCTTTGCCTTTCTGGCCGATGCCCTGCGGCGGGGGCTGGACCCGGGTGATCGCCTGGTAGGCCTGGAACTGCTGGATGGCCTTTTTCCCGATCTGGATCCGGGCCACTTCGGCTAACCCCCTCTTAATCCGGAGGTCTCTGCTTGTGTATATCGTCATGGCCAGCGCCGAATGCGCCCCCGTGGCCAAGGCCGGCGGCCTGGGGGATTTCGTCCACGGCCTGGCTCGGGAACTGGCGCGGGCGGGGCATCGGGTCGAGGTCATCCTGCCCAAGTACGACTGCCTGCGGCTGGAGGCGATCGTCGGGCTGGAAAAGGCCTACCCCGATCTCTGGGTGCCCTTTTACGACCAGGGGTTTGCCTGCGACCTCTACCGGGGCCAGGTGGATGGCATCGACTGCTGGTTTATCGACCCCCATGCGCCCCAGGACTTTTTTTACCGGGGCGTCATTCATGGCGAGCCGGACGACCCGGACCGCTTCGCCTGTTATGCCCGGGCCCTGCTGGAGTTTCTCCATCAGTCCGGGCGCCACCCGGACGTCATCCACTGCCATGACTGGCACACCGGGCTCATTCCGGTTCTCCTCTACGAGACCTACCAGGCCCTGGGACTGAACCGAACCCGCGTCTGCTACACCCTGCACAACCTGGGACACCAGGGCTGGGTTGGGGAATATGTCTTGCATCAGGTGGGCCTGGACGCGCAACGTCTCATGACCCTGGATCGCCTGCGCGACCCTGGCAACCCCCATACCGTCAATTCGATGAAGGGCGGTATCGTCTATGCCAACTATGTCACCACGGTCTCGCCCCGTTATGCCTGGGAGATTCAGTCCACGGAGCAGGGCATGGGCCTCCAGGAGACCCTGCGTCGCCATGGCCGCAAGTTCAGCGGCATTCTCAACGGCATCGACTTCGATGTCTGGAACCCCCTGACCGATAACCGCATCCCCCATACCTATGGACTGGAGAGCCTGCCGGACAAGGCCCGCGACAAGCAGGCCCTGCGCCAGCGCCTGGGCCTGGCCGAGGCCGCCAAGCCCCTCATCGCCGTGGTCAGCCGGCTAGATGCCCAGAAGGGGGTGGAGCTGATCCGCCATACCATCCTTCATGGCCTGGAACGGGATGCCCAAACGGTGCTGCTGGGTAGTGCCCAGGACCCGCTCCTGGATGCCTACTTCCGCGTTCTGCAGCGGGAGACGGCGGCCAATCCCGACTGCCACCTGGAGCTGGGCTACGACGAGGACCTGGCTCACCTCATTTACGCGGCGGCGGACATCATGGTCATCCCCAGCGTCTATGAGCCTTGCGGCCTGACCCAGATGATCGCCATGCGCTACGGCGTGGTGCCGGTAGTCCGGCGCGTCGGGGGCCTGGCGGATACGGTCTTCGATGCCAACTACTCCGACAAGCCCTTCGCGGAGCGCAATGGCTACGTCTTTGACGACCTGACCCCCGAGGCCCTGGAGTCAGCCCTGGATCGCGCCTTGGGCCTTTGGTTCGATTATCCGGAATACTTTCGCCAGTTGCGACTCAACGGCATGGCCATGGATAACTCCTGGGCCAGGCCCGCGCGGCAATATCTCGATATCTTCGAAGAAATCCGGGTTCAACCCTCGGATATTTCTTGATGAGATCCATGAGGGCTCTAGTCACGCGGCCCTCGGGGGCCAACCACCCCTTGCCTCGCCATGTCGTCTGACAGGCCCATCGGCGTCTTCGATTCCGGCGTGGGTGGACTCAGCGTCCTGCGTGAGATCCGGCGCGAACTGCCTTATGAGGATCTGCTGTACGTGGCGGATTCGGCTCATGCCCCCTATGGTGACCAACCGCTGGAGGCCATCGAGGCCCGCGCCATCGCCATCGCCGAATTTCTGCTGGAGCGTAACGCCAAGGCCCTGGTGGTGGCCTGCAATACGGCCACGGGCGCGGCGGCCAGGCTATTGCGCGCCCGTTACGCGGTGCCCGTGATCGCCATGGAGCCTGCCGTCAAGCCAGCGGTGGCCCAGAGTCGCTCCGGCGTCGTGGGCGTTCTGGCCACTCGTCAGACCCTGGCCAGTGCTAAGTTTTCCCATCTGTTGGCGAATCATGGCGGTGCCGAGGTTCTGACCCAGGCGTGCCCCGGCCTGGTGGAGCGGGTCGAGGCCGGGGATCTGGAGGGGGAGGGTACCCGTGCCCTGCTGGCCGAATACCTCGAGCCTCTACTGTCCCGGGGTGCCGATACCCTGGTGCTGGGCTGTACCCACTATCCCCATCTGGCGCCCCTGATCACGGATCTGGCTGGCCCCGAGGTCCAGGTGCTGGACTCGGGCCGCGCCGTTGCCCGCCAGGTACGCCGGCGCTTGGCCGAGGCGGGCCTCCTTGCCCCACCTCGGGCCGGGGGCGATTTCTTCTGGACGAGCGGTCAACCCGCTCAACTTCGCCAGGTCATGGAACGGCTGTGGGGTGCCAGGATCGAACTCAGGCCCCTGGGCGAGCAGGGGTCGATGGGGGCGTTTGCCAGGGACCCTCTCCCGCCGGCGCGAGGTTAGTGCCCCTCGGCGTGACGCTGTTTATTTTTGACCGCCTTGAGGATGTGGGAGGCGATCTCCTCGATCGATTGGCTGGTGGTATCAAGGACGCGGATACCCAGGCGCTGGAACATGGCCTGGGCGCGGCGGATGTCGGCCTGGCAGCGGGCCAGGGAGGCGTATTCGCTATGGGCGCGGCGCTCCTGGCGGATCAGGTGCAGTCGTTGGGCGTCGATCATGAGGCCATAAACCTTGCCCTTGACTTCATAAATTTCCCGAGGCAGGTCGCCATACTCGAAGTCTTCCTCGGTGATGGGGTAGTTCGCCGCCATCAGGCCGTAGTGCATGGCCAGGTAAAGGCAGGTGGGGGTCTTGCCGGAGCGTGAGACGCCCGTCAGGATGACGTCGGCGCGGCGGAAGTTATCCGGTCGCACCCCGTCATCGTTGGACATGGCGAAGTTGATGGCATCGATGCGTTGAATGTAGGAGTTGGGCTCGGTGATGGCGTGGCTGCGCCCCGATTTGCGGCTGGGGGGTATGCCCAGTTCCTGGCTGATGGGGTCCATGAAAATCTCGAACAATTCCAGGAAGTAACCCGTACCACTCTTGATAACCCCGCGCACCCTGTCATCTAGCATGGTGCTGAAGATGATGGGCCTGGCCCCGTCGCGATCCGCCGCCTCCTGGATCAGGTCCAGCAGGGCCTTGGCGCGCAACTCCGTGTTGATGAAAGGCATATAGACTCGTTCGAAGTCCACGCCCTCGAATTGGGATAGCAGGCTGTGGCCCAGGGCCTCGGCGGTGATGCCAGTGCTTTCGGAGACGAAGAAGACGGTGCGTTTCATGAGGGGGCTCGGTGGGTACAAGGGAGTGCCAGTCGCGCGGGGCGCGGGACAGTGTGACATTGTGACCCATATCAATACGGTGATGCATCCTTGCGGCAGATCGAGGTGGGACGGCCGTCTGGCCGCAGCCCCGCCTTTGGGCTTGCCATCGAGCCGGCTCGCGCCCTGATCGAGGCCCAGATCGCGGTCATTCCGCGCGATTGGGAAAGGGTTTGCGACGAGGCTGGCCTGACCTTGTCCCGGCTTCGGTCGCTTTGACAGCGGCGGTTTCTCAATCCCATCGCCTGGAGTGCTATCCGGTTGGGATTGTGATTTTGACGCCAGCGGTTATGCGCAGCTTGAACAGATAGGGCAGACCTTCCTGCTCGGCGCGCTGCATATTGCTCTCGGTGCCCCAGCCGCGGTCACCGCGGATGAATACCGCCCAGCGGGCGCTGCCGGACTGGGCCGTGGTTCATGAAGAACCGCGCCGGCCTGGCGTGAGCGAGCACGGTTGAAGGGGCTTAGAACAAATTTGCCGTGGCCCGGCAAAACGGCGATTGACAATATCAGAGCATTCTAATATTCTTATCACCCATGGACGGCGCACCGCATCACTAAGACGCCGCCCTCGGTGCCAATAGAAACCAACTAAAGAGAAAATCAAATGAAGAAGCTTGCTACTGCTGCCGCTATCGCCGCCCTGCTGGGTGTCTCCGCCACCGCTTCCGCCTTCTGGGGTGGTGGTCCTTGGGGTAACAACGGTTGGGGCAACAACGACAACAACTGGATGAACGATATGTTCGGCGATGGGTCTGGCGACTTCAGCATGAACATGTCCGGAAGCGGACGTGGCTCGGGCCGCGGCTACAACCGCTACTACGACAGCTACTCTAATGGCTATGGCCCCTATGGCTACGGCGCCCCCTATGGCTACGGCGCCCCCTACGGCTATGCCCCCTATGGTGCTCCTTACGGCGCCCCCTATGCCCCGCCCGCTCCGCCCGCCGCCCCTGCCGCTCCCTCCAAGTGAGCCACGGCTGAGCTAGGGAATTATCGCGCACAGGGACGTGCGTTCCGCCCTTCGCCCCTTTCGGCGTCGGGGGAGGGTTGCAAGCATCTTAGCGGTAGCAAGTACCCTCCACTGACGCCACCTGTCCTTATCGGTAGGCCGGCCCACCTTACCTTGGGCTAGCTATCCGCCTTTCGAGAATCCTGTCTCCCGCCTCGCGTCTGGCCGTCGGGCCCCGCGCGGCAGCTACGACTTTGTCCATGGTCGCGCCTACCTGGGGCGGGACTATGCCATCAACCTATTCCCCTCTGCTGGAGTCGGGGTCCGTCCGCATTGGCGCCTTGGATTTTCAGGCCTCGCCGTCCAATAAGCTGCGATGGGCACGCCGAGGCTTGGGGGTGCGGCGCTGGCGCTAGTCGGCAACGAGTGGTATCGGCCCGGGCCCCTGGCCGGTCGAGGGCCGGCTGATACCCGTACAGGGGAGAATCCAGCACCATCGAGGCCGCACGGGCTAAAAAGCCGGAGCGGCCCAGGTGATGGGCCTGTGCATCAACCCCTGACTGCCGGGTTTAGGCTGTAGATGCCGGAAAGGGTCGCCGTGGCCAGCACGTGGCCCTCCAGGGCCTTGCGAACGGATCGGCCATCGAGATCACCGGCAACCTCCAGGGCGGGGACGTCGATGGCGTAGAGGGTGAAGACATAGTCATGCAGTTGTTCATCGTTCCAGGGCGGGCAGGGGCCGTCGTAGCCGAAATAGGGGCCCGCCATCTCCGCGTCCGCGGCAAACCAACCGGTGTAGTCGTTCAAGCCATGACGCAGGCCACCGGGCGCGGCCGGCCCGGATTTGCCACGGGGGGTCACGCCGTGACAGTGACTGCCCGCGGGGATCTCGGTGGTAGAAGCGGGGATATCCAGCAACACCCAATGATAAAAATCGATCCGGGGCCGCGAGACAGGCAGGGTCTTGCCCTCCTGATTGACGTCTTCACCCGTGCTGGGGACGTTAGAGTCATGGCAGATCAGCACCAGGGATCGGGTGCCCGTGGGGATGTCCGTCCAGACGAGATGGGGATTGATGTTGTCGGAGAGGGTGATATGGGTGTCGGGCGCGATCCGGGCAAAGGCGTATTGGGCCGGAATCGCCTGACCCTGGCTAAAGCTGGCACTGACGAGTTTCATAGGGGGTCACCTGGGCTAGGTCGTGGGTTAACTGCTCGGGATAAGCCTAGCATGGGAGTCGCGCCTGCTCACGCCTTGCGTGTCCGACCCGCGAATGGGGATCTTGGCGCCGACCCCAGCCCCTTATCCCGAAGTCAGGCTGGTCAGCCGGGCGATTGCGGGGTCATGGAGGTGCGGTAACAACATGCAAGCCGGCACCAAGGCGAGGGCCAGCCAGGTTGGAGGGTGCCTCGCAACCGGCACGGAGCCGGTCGCATCGGCGCCGTGGCCGCATCAATCGCCCCCTGATCGGGAGCGCAGCGCCAGGCGCAGGAAGGCCATTTGTTGGCGGTAATGGTGGCAGCCGCCGCATATCAGGTTGTGCAGGAGCAGGGCCAGGCGCTCACGCCAGGTGAGCGGACGGTCAAGCTCCTGCGACATCAGTTGGGTGGCCTGTTTGCAGTTCATCTTGGACGTGCTCTCCGTCAGCTCAGCGGGTGAACCAGGTTTCCTCAAGGCATAGCCGCAGGCCCATCCGGGCGCGGTGCAGGATGACCCAACAGTTAGCCATGGCAATGGCGAGTTCCTGACAGATCTCCGCAGTCTCCAGGTCCAACAGCTCCCGCATCATGAAGACGCGGGCGGTGCGCGCCGGGAGGCGATCGAGACACAACTCGAAGACCTGCCAGAACTGCTGCTGCTCCAGGGAATCCTCAGGGTCCGTCCAGCGGTGGGGCTTATGCTCGGTCGCCCAATGGCCACGCCGGTCGAACAAGGTCTCGAAACCCTCATCATCGGCGTTGGCCATGTCGGAGAGGGTCACCTCGCGGCGACGGCTGCGCAGGGTATCGACGATCTTATGCTTCAGGATCGAGTACACCCAGGTCTTGACACTGGAGCGGCCGCTGAACTCGTCGGCGCCCTGCAGGGCGGCGAGCAGCGTCTCCTGCACGACATCCTCCGCCAAGGCCTCGTCACGCAACTGCAGGGTCGCAAAGCGCACGAGGTCTCGGCGTCGCTCCCCGCAAAATTCCTGAAGTTGTTCGGCAATGGCCACGGGCCACCTCGAGGGCTGTGAACAAAGGATGATTATTGCATGACTGCGTTCGCAATAGTGGCTCCCACGGCGCCAAACAGTCGCCGATGGATCAGGTCATCGAAGGACAAGGGGCCCGTCGTCGTAGCCCGTCATGGCTGTTACAGCACCCGTGCGGAACCCGTGGCGATCCTGGAGGCGCTGCGCGGGCCGTGAAGTTTGGCCAGGCGGGGAATCCCGACGCCGGTAACCGATGTCCGAGGCCCAAAAGCGGGAACTAGGGAGAGTGGTTTTGTAAGGATCTTGCCCCGCGCCCGACTAGCTATAAAAGATGCGGGCTCAACCCTCGCGCCCAGCGATTGGCAATGAACGGAGGCGACCATGACCACGATCCTGGCACTTTTGATCCTATCAGCGCTCTTGGCCCTGTGGGTCTTGGTCTACGCCCCCTGGCGGCGGCGCTGGCTGACCGGCCCCTTGCTGACCCGCTTCCGGCAGGTCCTGCCGCGCCTGTCGGAGACCGAGCAACAGGCTCTAGACGCGGGCACCGTGGGCTGGGAGAGGGAGCTGTTCTCCGGCCGGCCGGACTGGTCGCGCCTCCTCGATACCCCGCCCGCGCGCCTGTCCGCCGCCGAGCAGGCCTTTCTCACAGGGCCCCTGGAGACCCTGTGCGGCCTGATCGACGACTGGCGCGTTACCCATCGCGACCACGATCTGTCCCCTGATGCCTGGGACTACATCAAGGCGCGGGGCTTCCTCGGGATGATTGTCCCGCGCGCTTACGGCGGGCTGGAGTTCTCCAGCGCGGCGCACTCCGCGGCGGTCATGAAGCTCGCCACCCGCAGCGTGACCGCGGCGGTGACGGTGATGGTGCCCAACTCGCTGGGGCCGGCGAAGCTCCTGTTGCACTACGGCACCCAAGCCCAGAAGGACTTGTACCTGCCGAGACTGGCGCGGGGCGAGGAGATCCCCTGCTTCGCCCTGACCGGGCCCCAGGCCGGCTCCGACGCCGGGGCTATCCCCGATACCGGCCTGGTCTGCATGGGACCCTGGCGGGGCGAGACGGTGCTGGGGCTCAAGCTCAACTGGGAGAAGCGCTATATCACCCTGGCGCCGGTCGCTACCCTGATCGGGCTCGCCTTCCGCTGCCAAGACCCGGACGGTCTGCTCGGCGGTCCCGAGGATCTGGGCATTACCGTCGCCCTGGTGCCGCGCGGAACCCCCGGGGTGGAGATCGGCGAGCGGCACATCCCGCTCGATATCCCCTTCATGAACGGCCCCATCCGCGGGCGCGATGTCTTCCTGCCCCTGTCCCAGGTCATCGGCGGCAGAGAGGGCATCGGCCAGGGGTGGCGCATGCTGGTGGAGAGCCTGGCGGAGGGCCGCGGCATCTCGCTGCCCGCCCTGGCCACTGGTGCCGCCAAGGTAGCCAGCCGCTTCACCGGCGCCTATGCCGCGGTGCGCCGCCAGTTCAACCAGCCCATCGGCCGCTTCGAGGGCGTGGAGGAGGCCCTGGCGCGGATCGCGGGTCTCACCTACCGGATGGACTCGGCCCGCCTGCTGACCCTGGCCTTTCTGGACCGGGGCGAGCGGCCCGCCGTGGTCTCGGCCATCGTCAAATACCACCTGACCGAGGGCTATCGCCGGGTAGTCAACGACGCCATGGACATCCAGGGCGGCAGCGGCATCTGTCTTGGGCCCAGCAATCTGCTCGGTCGTGCTTACCAGGCTATCCCGGTGGCCATCACGGTGGAGGGGGCGAACATCCTCACCCGCTCCCTGATCATCTTTGGCCAGGGCGCCATTCGCTGTCACCCCTGGGTCTTGCGCGAGATGGCAGCGGCGCATCACCCCGACCCGGCCGTGGCGCTGGACCAGTTCGAACGGACGCTGCTGGGCCATGGGCGTTACCTCTTGGGCAACCTGGCCCGTAGCCTCGCCCTAGGCCTGACCCGGGGCCGCCTGGCCCGGACCCCGGCCAGCCGGGCACGCCGCTACTACCAGACCCTCGCCTGGATGAGCGCCGTCCTGGCCCTGACGGCGGACGCCGCCATGATGACCCTGGGCGGCTCCCTCAAGCGCCGGGAGCGCATCTCGGCCCGGCTGGGCGATGTGCTCTCCGAGCTCTACCTGGCCTCCGCCGTGCTCAAGCGTTACCACGACGATGGCGAGCCACAGGCCGACTACCCGCTGGTGCGCTGGGCCTTGCAGGACGGTCTTTACCGGATGCAGGAGGCCCTGCGCGCGCTCTATCGCAACCTGCCGTCGCGCCCCCTGGCCTGGCTGCTGCGCCTGCTGACCTTCCCCACCGGCCTGCCTTTCTCCGAGCCGACGGACCGCGCCGCCCATGCC
>JBATOB010000347.1:0-15133 GCA_049290655.1 Chromatiaceae bacterium
ATGTCGCCGTCGGTGGAGGCGGGCATCTTCAACATGGTGATGATCTCTTCACGCATGGTGAAGGGGTTGCGATCCGTGCCGCCCACCAGTTTGGCCAGCAGCTTGGTCACGACGCTGAAGAAAACCAGGATAGGCCAGAAGAGCAGGGAGAAGAAGCGCAGGGCGAAGATGACATAAGGCGTGAGGGTGTCCGCGCGTTGCTGAAAGATGCTCTTGGGGACGATTTCACCGAAGACCCAGATCAGGGGCGCGGCCAGTACCACGGCCATCCAGCTCCCCTGATCCCCGAAGAGGTGGATCATGAGGGCGGTGACCATGGTGGTGTTGGTGACGACGGCGATATTGGTTCCCACCAAGGTGGTGGAGAGCAGCCATTCCGGGTTCTTCAGCATGGCGATCGCGAGCTTGGCGCCCTTGGAGCCCTTGGCGGCATCGTGGCGCAGCTTGATCTGATCGGCGCTGACCACGCCGATCTCGGAACCCGAGAAGAAACCTTCCAACAGGAGGCAGAGGATGATGACGAGCAGGGTAGTGATGATGTCCATGTATCGGGAGTTCTCGCGGAGTGGATCGAGGAGCGGCGGGAGTGGGCGTCAGGAGTGCGCCGGATCGTCCGGGGCAACGGACTCACCGCCCGCTTCCGGCGGTGGGGTAGGTTCAACCCCGGTCTCCAGGGCATTCGGTTTAGCCCCGGGGAGCAACTCCATCAGAATCTCCACGATGCGGTTGGCCTCGATGCGTTGGGCGGAGAAGCGGAAGGGCCAGATCTCGATACTGGCCCCCTCCGTGGGGAGTTCCCCGAAGTGATGCAGCACCAGGCCACCCAGGGTGCGGATATCCTCGACCTCGAAATTGGCGTGGAAACGGGCGTTGAAGTCATCGAGAGGGGTGGCGCCGGGTAGGGCGAAGCGGTTGTCCGCCAGTTCGTGGAACCAGTCCTCGTCCGCTTCGTCCGACGGCGTCGGGATGTCGCCGAAGATGGACTCGAGCAGGTCGCCCATGGTGATGACACCGGTAACCCCGCCGTATTCGTCCACGACCAGGGCAAAGGACTTCTTGCGTTGGCGGAAGGTGGCAAAGAGGTCGGAGGCGGACTTGGATTCGGGGACGAAGAAGGGCGGGCGGAGCAGGCCCTCGCGGCTATGCCAGTCCTGGCCCAGGTTGTTGATATCCACGGCCAGCAGGTCGCGGGCGTGGAGGATGCCAATGATGTTGTCGCGGTTATCGTCATAGACGGGCATGCGCGACTGGCGGCTGTCGCGGAAGGTCGTCAGGATCTCGCCGCCCGTGGCCTCCACGGGGACGAAGGTGACGTCGGCCCGGGCCGTCATGAGGTCGTTCACGCGCTGACTGCCGAAATCAAAGATCTGGTCGATGTACTGGGCCTCGGCATCGTCCAGAGTGCCCTCGCCGACCGCCACATGGGCCAGGGTGCGGACCATGTCCTCGGTGACGATATTGCCCTTGGAACGCTCCTTGCCGACGATGAGGGTGGTGAAAAACTCGGACACCGCGCGTATCACCCAGCGGAGGGGGGTGATCAGGCGGGCAAACTGGTCGATGGGCCCGCTCTCGTAGGTGGCGAAGACAACATTATTGCGGATGGCCAGAACCTTGGGGGTGATCTCTCCAAACACCAGCAGGAGGGGGACCATGACGAAGAGGTTGACAAATTTGTTATCCGCACCGAAGAGCTGGATCACCATGGCCGCCGAAATGACCGAGGCGGCGACATTGACGAACTCGTTGCCGATGAGGATGGTGACGATGAGGCGGCGAGGTTCGCCGAGGAGGCGCTCGATGAGGTCCACGCGGCGATTGCCATCGAGGCGCATCTTCTCGACCTGCGTCTTATTGAGGGAAAAGAGGGAGGTTTCGGTGCTGGAAAAAAAACCCGAACAGGCGAGCAGGACAATGAAGATGACCAGCTCGATGATGAATGCAATGTCCAAGGGGGTTTCCACCTCGATTAGGCTAGGATTGTGGGATTGAATTTGGATTGGGTAGCGGAGCCACGTCCTGGGGGGTGATGTCGCCGCCTATGAGGAGAAGCCGGGTGATAAGGAGGACGGCGATGCCATGCCCCAGGTGTCCGAGCCACTGGGTGGCGACCAGGATGGCGAGGGGGAGGTTGCCGTATTGACCCGATTTTTGACGTTCAAGATGGGGATCAGCCTAGTGGCAGGGTCCTTCTTGAGGCGATGTACCGCGGGAGCGCCGGGGCGACCTTCCCGGTGAAGGCCCTGGGCGCGCGCCGGGGAGAGAGAGGTGGAAGTCCGCGATCCGGAGAAGAGGTCCGATTGGACGAGCAGAAGGGCGAGAACCAATGATTCTTGCATCGGGGAAAAACGGTGGGGGCTCCGCGTGGCCTCGGACGATTCGAGGCCGCTAGTGTATCCGAATTGTCCCCCGATACGAGCGGGATTTTCCCCGATTTCGCGGCTTTGATTGCTTCACCGCAATGGTTCGCGCCGCCGCCTGTGGAATCCGGGTGATTCGGATGCTTGATGTCACGGGTTGGCGAGCGGTTCCCTTGGCCGCCCACCCCCTATCCGCCGTACAATCGCTTCCTAACCTCTGAATTCCTTCTGGAGAGAACAGATGCCGGGTCTCGCGCCTATGCGCCTCCTCCTATTAGCCGCTACCCTGCTGCTCGCGCCAGGACTGGCGGCCGCCGCCGAGGCAGCCAATCGCATAGACCTGACGGGGCACTGGGTGGGATTCCTTTCTATCCTGATCTTCGTCGTCGCCTATGGCTTCGTGATGGTCGAGGAGTTTACCCAACTGCGTAAGTCCAAGCCCGTCATGCTGGCCGCCGGCGCCATCTGGGTGCTGATTGCGATCAGTTACGCCCAGAATGATCTGCCGACGCAGGCCGGGGACGCCGTGCGCCACAATATCCTGGAGTTCGCCGAACTCTTCCTCTTCCTGCTGGCGGCCATGACCTACATCAACGTTATGGACGAACGCAATGTCTTCGAGGCCCTGCGCTCTTGGCTCATCAGCCGCGGTTTTGGCTACCGTAAACTCTTCTGGATGACCGGCCTCCTGGCCTTCTTCATCTCCCCGGTGGCGGACAACCTGACCACGGCCCTGCTGATGGGTGCGGTGGTCCTGGCGGTAGGCTCCGACAGCCCCAAGTTCGTGGCCCTGTCCTTTATCAATATCGTGGTAGCCGCCAATGCCGGTGGTGCCTTCAGTCCCTTTGGGGATATCACCACACTGATGGTGTGGCAGAAGGGCCTCCTGGATTTCTGGACCTTCTTTCTGCTCTTTATCCCCTCCGTGGTCAATTTCGGGGTGCCGGCGGCTATCATGCACTTCGCGGTGCCGGATGTGGTGCCCCCGGCCGCGGGGGAGAAGGTGCCCATGCGCCGTGGCGCCAAGCGCGTCATTCTGCTGTTCCTCCTGACCATCGTCACGGCGGTCAGCTTCCATAACTTCCTGCACCTGCCGCCGGTCCTGGGGATGATGACGGGGCTGGCCTATCTCAAGATATTCGGTTACTTCCTCAAAAAGACGGGTGAAGTGACCCTGCTGCCGGGCGAGAGCCTGGCGGACGCCACGCCCTTCGATATCTACCGCAAGCTGGCGCGGGCGGAGTGGGACACCCTCATGTTCTTCTACGGCGTGGTGCTGTGCGTGGGTGGCCTGGGCTTCATCGGCTACCTGGCGTTGATATCCGAATTTATCTATGTCGATCTGGGGCCGACCACGGCCAATATCCTTATCGGGCTTCTCTCCGCCATCGTGGACAATATCCCGGTGATGTTCGCGGTCCTGAGCATGCAGCCGGATATGGCCCAGGGTCAGTGGCTGCTGGTGACCCTGACGGCGGGGGTGGGCGGCAGCTTGCTGTCCATCGGCTCCGCGGCGGGCGTGGCCCTCATGGGCCAATCCAAGGGCATGTACACCTTTGCCAGCCACCTCAAATGGACTTGGGCGGTGGCCCTGGGTTATGCCGCCAGCATCCTCTGTCACCTCTATCTCAACGCCAGTACCTTCTAGACCGGGGCGCGGGGGTGCAACCATCACCCCCGCGCCTCCTCCTTCCAGATCATCCGGAGGGCCTGGCCTTCAGGGCAGCCGCCGCCGGCAATCCTCAAGGGAGGTGCACTGGACCATGGCCTCCAGGGCATCGAGGTTGGTGAGGCGGATGTGCTTCCGATCGACCACGAGCAGCCTTTCCTCGTGGAAGCGGGTGAAGAGGCGGCTGACGGTTTCGACGGCCAGCCCCAGGTAGTTGCCGATCTCGTGGCGGGACATGCTGAGGTAGAAATCGGTGGGACTGAGGCCACGCTTTTGCAGGCGTTGGGAGAGGCTGAGCAGAAAGGTGGCGAGGCGATCCTCGGCGCTCTTCTTACCCAGCAGGAGCAGCATCTCGGTCTCCTGAGCGATCTCCTTGCTGAGGAGGCGGTACATCTGGTGTTGAAGGGAGGGGATGGTGACGCTGAGTTCCTCGAAGCGGGAAAAGGGCACCTCGCAGAAGGCGGTGGTCTCCAGGACCTTGGCGGAGCAGCTATGGGCATCTTTCTCGATGGCGTCCAGGCCGATGATTTCACCGGGCAGATGGAAACCCAGCACCTGTTCCCCTCCTTCCGGACTGGGGGCAAAGGTCTTGACGGAGCCGGTCTTGACGACGAAGAGGGAGCGGAAACGATCTCCGCTCTGAAAAAGATAGTCCCCACGGTGCAAAGGGCGGTTGCGGCGGACTATGGTGTCCAGGCGCTCCACGTCCTCGGGGGTTAACCCGAGGGGCAGGCAGAGGGTGGAGAGGCTGCAATTCCTGCAGGCGATCCCTATGGCCTCGAAGGATATCACCTTGTTTTCGTGCATCGCTGGGAGGCCATGGGAATTCATGGCTTCCATTTTGCTATCTAAGTTGACTAGGATCAAGTAAACGGCAAGTTAAAAGTGCCAAACAACCCGCCGCCGCGATCCGTGCTCGGAGGCCCTTGAGGCCAGGCGGCTATTTTGTTAGCCTGCGCCGGTTCCGCGGGACCGTCCCGCGCGCTGTGCGGCTCCTTCCCCATGACCAAATACATCTTTATAACGGGCGGCGTGGTTTCATCCCTTGGCAAGGGTATCGCGGCCGCCTCCCTGGCGGCCCTGCTGGAGGCGCGCGGGCTGCGGGTGACCATGATCAAGCTGGATCCCTACATCAACGTGGACCCCGGGACCATGAGCCCTTTCCAGCATGGCGAGGTCTTTGTGACCGACGATGGCGCCGAGACCGACCTCGACCTGGGCCACTATGAGCGCTTCCTGCGTACCCGCATGGGGAGCAACAACAACTTCACCACCGGCCAGATTTACGAGAGCGTCATCCGCAAGGAGCGCCGGGGCGACTATCTTGGCGGCACGGTGCAGGTGATCCCGCACATTACCGACGAGATCAAGGCCAGCATCCGTCTGGGTGCCGGCGCGGCCGACATTGCCATGGTCGAAATCGGTGGCACCGTGGGTGATATCGAATCCCTGCCCTTCCTGGAGGCGATCCGCCAGATGCGGGTGGAGGAGGGGCGGGAGAACGCCCTCTTCATGCACCTGACCCTGGTGCCCTACATCAAGACCTCCGGAGAGATCAAGACCAAGCCCACCCAGCACTCGGTCAAGGAGTTGAGGTCCATCGGTATCCAGCCCGACATCCTGCTGTGTCGCGCCGAGCAGGACATCCCCAAGCCAGAGCGGCGCAAGATCGCCCTCTTCACCAATGTCCCGGAGGCGGCGGTTATCTCCGCCGTGGACGCGGACAACATCTACCGCATCCCCCTCTTGCTCCACGCCCAGGGTCTGGATGATCTCGTGGTCAGTCAATTTGGTCTGCAGGTGCCCGCGGCGGACCTGAGCGAATGGTTGAGGGTCCTGGACGGCTTCGACCAACCCATCGCCACCGTGACGGTGGGCATGGTCGGCAAGTACATGGACCTCACCGAGGCCTACAAGTCGCTGTCCGAGGCCCTGGCCCATGCCGGGGTCCAGACTCACACCCGGGTGAAGGTCCGCTACGTCGATTCCGAGCGGGTCGAGACCGAGGGTACCCAGTGTCTTCAGGGTCTGGAGGCCATCCTGGTCCCCGGCGGGTTCGGCGAACGGGGCATCGAGGGCAAGATCCAGGCGGTACGTTACGCCCGGGAGAATCACATTCCCTATCTGGGCATCTGCCTCGGCATGCAGGTGGCGGTGATCGAATACGCCCGGGATGTGGCGGGACTGGCCGGCGCCCATAGCACCGAATTCAATGCCGCGACCCCGCACCCGGTCATCGCCCTTATCACCGAGTGGCAGACGGAGGAGGGCCAGATCGAGCGGCGCGGTCAGGATGCCGACCTGGGCGGTACCATGCGCCTGGGCGGCCAGACCTGTCGTCTGGAGCCGGGCAGCCTGGCGCGGGCCGTCTATGGCCAGCCCCAGGTCCGCGAGCGGCACCGCCATCGTTATGAGTTCAATAATCGCTATCTGGACCCCTTGAAGGACGCCGGTCTGCGCTTCTCCGGCTGGTCCCTGGACGGCCGTCTGGTGGAAATGGTGGAGATACCCGATCACCCCTGGTTCATCGCCTGCCAGTTTCATCCCGAGTTTACCTCGACCCCGCGCGATGGCCATGCCCTCTTCACGGGCTTCATTCGCGCCGCCCTCGAGTACCAGGTCGCGGTGGCCGGGAAGGACGCCTGATGCGGCTCCTCGACTTCGAGGTCGGACTGGATCGCCCCCTCTTCCTGATCGCCGGCCCTTGCGTCATCGAGAGCGCGGACCTGGCCCAGGAGACGGCGGGTTATCTCCAGGAGCTGACGGCGGAACTGGGAATTCCCTTCATCTTCAAATCCTCCTTTGACAAGGCCAACCGTTCCTCCATCGGCGGCTTTCGCGGTCCCGGTCTGGAGGCTGGCCTGCGTATCCTCGAAGCGGTGCGCGCCCGGTTGGGGGTGCCGGTCCTCACCGATGTCCACGAGGACACGCCCCTGGGGGAGGTGGTGGAGGTGGTGGATGTCCTGCAGACGCCGGCCTTCCTCTGCCGCCAGACGAATTTCATCCTGGCCGTCGCCGAGATGGGCCTGCCCGTGAATATCAAGAAGGGGCAGTTTTTGGCGCCCTGGGACATGAAGCGGGTGGTGGAGAAGGCCCGCTCCAGGGGCAACGACCAGATCATGGTCTGCGAGCGGGGCGTCAGCTTCGGTTACAACAATCTCGTCTCCGACATGCGTGCCCTGGCGGTGATGCGCGAGACCGGCTGCCCCGTGGTCTTCGACGCGACCCACTCGGTCCAGTTGCCGGGAGGGCAGGGGGACCGCTCCGGGGGCCAGCGGGAATTCGTTCCCGTATTGGCGCGGGCCGCGGTGGCCGCGGGCATCTCGGGCCTCTTCGTGGAGACCCACCCCGACCCCGCCCGCGCCCTGAGCGACGGACCCAACTCCTGGCCCTTGGGGCGGATGCGGGAGTTGCTGGAAACCCTGATCGAGGTCGATCGGGTGGTCAAGGGGCGAAGATTCGCCGAGGCGGATCTTTAACCCACTGCCGCGGGACCAAATTTTTTCAAATTTTGGGGGTAATCCCCCTGGGGAGTTGCATCATGTCCGAGATCGTCGACGTCCGTGCCCGGGAGATTCTGGATTCGCGCGGCAATCCCACCGTCGAGGCCGATGTCATTACCGCCGATGGCGCCGTTGGCCGCGCCGCCGTTCCCTCTGGCGCATCCACCGGCTCCCGCGAGGCCCTGGAGCTGCGCGATGGCGATAAGAGCCGCTATCTCGGCAAGGGGGTGCGCAAGGCCGTGGCCCATATCGAGGGCGAACTGAAGCAGGCGGTGGTCGGCATGGAGGTCACCGACCAGGGTGGCATCGACCGCCGCATGATCGAACTGGACGGCACCGAGAACAAGGGCCGGCTCGGCGCCAATGCCCTGCTCGGCGTCTCCATGGCCGTCGCCCATGCCGCCGCCCAGGAAGAGACCCTGCCCCTCTACCGTTACCTCGGCCAGGGCAACTACCGGCTGCCGGTGCCCATGATGAACATCATCAATGGCGGCCAGCACGCGGATAACAGCGTGGACTTTCAGGAGTTCATGATCCTGCCCGTGGGCGCCCCCAGCATCCGCGAGGCGGTGCGCTACGGCGCCGAGGTCTTCCATGCCCTCAAGGCCGTGCTGAAGGGCCGGGGGCTCGCCACCTCCGTCGGCGACGAGGGCGGTTTCGCCCCGGACCTGCCCTCCAACATTGCCGCGGTGGAGGCGATCCTGGAGGCCATCGGCAAGGCCGGTTTCACGGCGGGCAAGGACATTTGGATCGGTCTGGACGTGGCGGCCTCGGAATTCCATGAGGATGGGGTTTACGACCTGGCCGGCGAGGGTCGCAAGCTCGACTCCGACGGCGTGATCGACCTGCTGGAAGGATGGGTCAACCAGTACCCTATCCTGACGATCGAGGATGGCCTGGCGGAAGGCGACTGGGATGGCTGGAAGCGGCTTACGGAGCGCCTGGGCGACAAGGTCCAGATCGTCGGCGACGACCTCTTCGTCACCAACACCCAGATCCTCAGGCAAGGCATCGACCGGGGTATCGCCAACTCCATCCTCATCAAGGTCAACCAGATCGGCACCCTCACCGAGACCCTGGAGGCTATCGCCATGGCCCATGCCGCGGGCTACACGGCCGTGGTCTCCCATCGCTCGGGCGAGACCGAGGACACCACCATCGCCGACCTGGTGGTGGCGACCGCCACTGGCCAGATCAAGACCGGCTCCCTGTCCCGCTCGGATCGCGTCGCCAAATACAACCAATTGATGCGTATCGAGGATCAGTTGGGCGCCGAGGCCGTTTTCGCTGGCCGGGCGGCCTTCCGCTGGCTCTGAACCCGACCTGCCGGCGCCTGCCTGGCGCCGGCGAAACCTGATCCCGGTTGCCTATGCGCATCTTGATACTTGTGCTTCTGCTGTTGCTCGGCTGGTTCCAGTATCGCCTCTGGGTGGGCGAGGGCAGTCTGGCGGAGGTTACCGCCCTGCGTCGCGAGATTCTGGCCCAAGGCGAGGAGATGGAAAAGCTGCGCACCCGTAATCGCCGCCTGCAGGTCGAGGTGGAGGATCTGCGCCAGGGCCGGGATGCCCTGGAGGAGCGCGCCCGCAGTGAGCTGGGGATGATCAAGGAGGGGGAGATCTTTCTGCAGCTTATAGAGCCGCAATCGCCGGTGACCGTGGCCCGGGAAGAAGGCAAGGTCGTGTCCCCGACCGGGACGGTCAAGGTTCCCCAGGCTGCGTCCAGCCTGGTACCCAAGCCGGCGCCTAAGCCTGAGTCCAAGTCCGAGTCCAAACCGGCACCCAAGTCCGAGACGAAGCCGGCATCAAAGCCCGAGGTTAGGTCAGGGACGAAGCCAGCACCCAAGCCCGAGGCGAAGTCGGCACCTAGGCCGAAGCCGAGGCCCAAGCCCGAGGTAAAGCCGGCGCCCAAGCCAGATCCCAAGCCGGCCGCCAAGCCTGAGTCAAAGCCAGATCCCAAACCGGCGCCCAAATCCGAGCCCAAGCCAGCCGCCAAGCCCGAGTCCAAATCCCCGCCTAAGTCCGAGTACAAGGCCGGTGACTGAAGCCGCTTGTTGGGCACTGATCCCCGCCGCCGGGGCCGGCCGCCGCATGGGGGCGGCCATCCCCAAGCAATACCTGGACCTGGCGGGTCAGCCGGTGCTCGAGTACAGCCTGCGGCTCTTTCTGGACCATCCACGGATTCGGGGTCTGGCGATCGCCCTGGACGCGGCGGATGAGGGCTGGGAGGCCCTGCCCTCGGCGCATCACCCCGCCATCCTGCGCGTCACCGGTGGCGCCGAGCGCTGCCATTCGGTGCTCAATGCCCTGGAGGCCCTGGCGGGGCCTGCCCAGGAGGGCGATTGGGTGCTGGTCCACGACGCCGCCCGGCCCTGCCTGCGACGCGAGGACCTGGACCTGCTCATCGCAACCCTGGAAGATCACCCCGTCGGTGGCCTTCTCGGGGTGCCGGTCCGGGATACCATGAAGGCCGCGAACCCTCGGGGCGAGGTCCAGCATACGGTCGCCCGCGCGGGGCTCTGGCATGCCTACACCCCCCAGATGTTTCGCCTGGGGCCCCTGCGCCAGGCGCTGCGTCAGGCCATCGCCGCGGGCCAACTGGTGACGGATGACGCCAGCGCCCTGGAGATCGCCGGCTACCAGCCCCTGCTGGTGGCGGGCCATGCCGATAACATCAAGATTACGCGCCCGGAGGACCTGGCCTTGGCCCATTTCTATCTTCTGAAGCAGGGGCGGCTATGCTGATCGGGCAGGGCATCGACGCCCACCGCTTCGGTCCTGGCCGACCCCTGGTGCTCGCCGGGGTCCAGGTGCCCCACGACCAAGGGCTGGAGGCCCACTCCGACGGCGACGTGGCCATCCACGCCCTCTGCGACGCCCTTCTCGGTGCCGCGGGCCTGGGCGACATCGGCCGCCATTTTCCGGATACCGACGCCGCTTACGCCGGCATCGACAGCCGCCTCTTGCTGCGCCGGGTCATGGCCTCCCTGGGGTCACTGGGCCTCGCCGTCCATAATGCCGACCTCACCCTCGTCGCCCAGCAGCCCAAGCTAGCCGCCTACATCTCCGCCATGACCCGGACGCTCGCCGCCGACCTCGGCTGTCCCCAGGCCCGCGTCAACGTTAAGGCCACCACCACGGAGCGCATGGGCTTCACCGGCCGCGGCGAAGGCATCGCCGCCTTCGTTGTGGTGCTGTTGCGGGAAAAGGCGGACGTCTAGGCGATTCGCCCCTGGCCCGGCGCGAGCCGGGAGGTCCGCCCTAGCAGGCCTTGCGCGGAGCCCGTCGGCGGTTGCCCTTAGCCCCCCAGGGCATCGAGAAATTTCTCCGCGTCCAGGGCGGCCATGCAGCCGGAACCGGCGGAGGTGATGGCCTGGCGATAGACATGGTCCATGACGTCGCCGGCGGCGAAGACGCCGGGGACCGAGGTGGCGGTGGCGTTGCCGTCGTTGCCGCTCTGGACCTTGATGTAGCCGTTGTGCAGTTCCAGTTGGCCCTCGAAGAGCTGGGTGTTGGGCTGGTGGCCGATGGCGATGAAGACGCCCTGGAGCTCGATGTCCTGGGTGGCGCCGTCCTGGACATTGCGGATCCGCATGCCGGTAACGCCCGTGGGGTCGCCCAGGACTTGGTCCAGGGCGCTGTTCCACAGGATCTTGACGTTGCCGTGCTCGGCCTTCTCGAAGAGGTGCTGTTGCAGGATCTTCTCCGAGCGCAGGGCGTCCCGGCGGTGGACCAGGACGACCTCGGCGGCGATGTTGGAGAGGTAGAGGGCCTCCTCCACCGCCGTGTTGCCGCCGCCGATGACGGCGACTTTCTGGTTGCGGTAAAAGAAGCCATCGCAGGTGGCGCAGGCGGAGACACCTCGGCCGCGGAATTCCTGCTCGGAGGGGAGACCCAGATAGCGGGCGCTGGCCCCCGTGGCGATGATGAGGGCGTCGCAGCTATAGTCGCCGGCATCACCGGAGATGCGGAAGGGACGCTGGCTAAGGTCCACCTGGTTGATGTGGTCCAGGATGATCTGAGTCTCGAAGCGCTCGGCGTGGCGGCGCATCCGCTCCATCAGGTCCGGACCCTGGACGCCGTCGGGGTCGCCGGGCCAGTTGTCCACGTCCGTGGTCGTCATCAACTGGCCGCCCTGTTCCATGCCCGTGACCAGGACCGGGTGCAGATTGGCCCGGGCGGCATAGACGGCGGCCGTGTAGCCCGCGGGTCCGGAACCTAGGATCAGCAGGCGGCAGTGCTTATTGGCATTCATGGCGGGACTCCTTGAATCTTGAGGGCAGGGCTGCCCCTAATTAAGGGACAGCGATGGCCCGCATGTTACGGATTGACCGCTGTCGGGTAAAGGCTGTCCGGCTGGACCCTGCTGTTGGGCGACCCGGCTTGGCAAGGACGCCGTTTCCAGGCAGGATGGCGGCATCGGCTCATCCACCCCCGCCCCCTATAATTAGGGGGCAAAACGGAGGGAGTGAATTTGGCACAGGCGACTCGGGTCGGGCAACTGACCTTCAGTGACTATTTTCAGCGCGTGGTGCGCGAGGCCATCATGTGGGCCCTGTTCGCGGTCGCCCTCTTTCTGGCGGCCTGTCTGTTTTCCTATGCCCCCGAGGATCCGGGCTGGACCCATATCGAGCCGAGTAACCAGGTCCAGAATCTGGGCGGCCCCTTCGGCGCCTGGTTCGCGGATGTAGTCTTGTCGCTCTTCGGCTACTTTGCCTATCTGCTCCCCATCGCCATTGCCTGGACGGCCTGGCTGACCTTGCGCGGCATGGACGACGAGGCGGAGACGCGGGTGCAGCGCCTGGCCCTGCGATTGCTTGGCTTCGTGCTCACCCTGGGCGCCGGCAGTGCCCTGGCGGGTATCCTGCTACAGGGCATTCCCGTGGCGCTACCCAATGGCATCGGCGGTGGCGTCGGTCAGTTGGTCGGTGGCAAGCTGGTGGCCAGCTTCCACCAATCCGGCGCCTCCCTGCTGTTGGCCCCCCTCTTCCTGGCCGGGATCACCTTCTTTACCGGCCTGTCCTGGCTGGCGGTGCTGGATGGCATTGGCTGGCTGACCCTGCTGCTGTGGCGGGCGGGTAACCAGTTGGTGAACTGGTTCATGCATCCGCCGATCCAGAAGGCGCCGCTGATGGAGCCGGCGGCGGTTGCTCCTCGCGAACCCGACGTGACCGAGGATGAGGAGGCCCTGCTGGACGAGGAGGACCTGATCGATCTGGCCAGGTCCGCCCCCGCGGATATCGAGCCCCCCTTCGCGCCACCGGAGGCGAGACCTCAAGTCAAGCCGGAAGCCAAACCCCAGCCCAAGCCGCGCCTCAAGGCCACCAAGCCCAATATGCCCCTCCAGCCCCCCCCGGAGAAGGCAAGCGTGGCCGAGCAAGTGTCCCTGGCGCCCCTGGGCCTGGAGGGTGAGCTGCCGCCCCTGCTGCTCCTGGACGAGGCGCGCCGCAGCGGTAAGGGCTATTCCAAGGACCAGCTTGACGAACTCTCGCGCCAGGTGGAGATCAAGCTGGCGGACTTCGGCGTCACCGTCCAGGTGGTCGCCGTCCACCCCGGCCCGGTGGTGACCCTCTTCGAGATGATGCCAGCGCCGGGGACCAAGGCCAGCAAGATCACCGGCCTGTCCCGGGATATCGCCCGGGCCCTCTCCACCGTCAGCGTGCGGGTGGTCGAGGTCATCCCCGGCAAGTCCGTCATCGGCCTGGAGATCCCCAACAACTTCCGGGAGACGGTGGCCCTGCGCGAGATCCTGGGTTCCAGCGCCTATCAGGATGCCAAGTCACCCCTGACCCTGTCCCTCGGGACCGATATCTCCGGGCACCCGGTGGTGGCGGACCTGGCGCGCATGCCCCACGCCCTCATCGCCGGCACCACGGGCTCGGGCAAGTCCGTGGCCCTCAACGCCATGATCCTCAGCCTCCTCTACAAAGCCGGGCCGCGCGACGTGCGCCTCATCATGGTCGATCCCAAGATGCTGGAGCTCTCCGTGTACGAGGGCATTCCGCACCTACTCACGCCGGTGGTGACGGATATGAAGGAGGCCGCCAACGCCCTGCGGTGGTGCGTGGCGGAGATGGAGCGGCGCTACAAGCTGATGGCGCGGCTGGGGGTGCGCAACATTGGCGGCTACAACCGCAAGGTCGCCGATGCCCTGGCGGCGGGCGAGCCCATCCTCGATCCCCTCTATAATCTGGCGCGGGAGATGCCCCTGGAGGCGCCCCCCGCCTTGGATCACCTCCCCTACATAGTCGTCATCATCGACGAACTGGCGGATATGATGATGGTGGTGGGCAAGAAGGTGGAGGAACTCATCGCCCGCCTGGCCCAGAAGGCCCGCGCCTCTGGCATCCACCTCTTGCTGGCGACCCAGAGGCCCTCGGTGGATGTGCTGACCGGCCTCATCAAGGCCAACATCCCGACCCGCATGGCCTTCCAGGTGTCCTCCCGCATCGACTCCCGCACCATCCTCGATCAGATGGGCGCCGAGCACCTGCTCGGCAATGGCGATATGCTCTATTTGCCGCCGGGGACCAGCATCCCCTACCGCATCCACGGTGCCTTTGTCGATGACCATGAAGTGCATAAAATCGTTGAATTTCTCCGCGCGCAGGGCGAGCCGGACTATATCGACACCATCCTCATGGACATGGGCGATGGTATCCCCGGCATCGACCCGGAGCCGCGCCCTGGCGGCGACCTGGAGGATCAGGACCCCCTCTTCGACGAGGCGGTGCAGATCGTGGTGGAATCCCGCCGCGCCTCCATCTCCGGAGTCCAGCGCCGCCTCAAGATCGGCTACAACCGCGCCGCCCGCATGATCGAGGAGATGGAGCGCATCGGCATCGTGGGCGCGGCCGAAACCAACGGCAATCGCGAAGTCCTGGCGCCCCCGCCGCCGGGGGACTGAGCCTTATATGCCCCTGAGAAGCACCATGACTTGTCCCCAAGGGGTCGAACTGATCGCTCGGATCGAGGCCTGGTATGGGTCGAGCCTGGGCCAGGAGGTGGCGGCTCAGGAGGCGGCCTGCCTGGAGGGGATGCTGGAAGGGATCTTTGGCCATTATCTCCTCCAGGTGGGGGGCGATGATGTTTTTCGCGAGGTGGTGGCGGGCAGTCAGGTCCGCTACGCCATATCGCTACCCCCTGCCTTTCATCGCGGCGGGCTGGGGATGCGGATCGCCGCCAGCCCGGAGCTGATGCCTATCGCCAGCGATAGCCTGGATGCCGTCTTTCTGCCCCACACCCTGGACTTCGCGGCCGATCCGCGCCAGGTGCTGGGGGAGGCCGAACGGGTCCTGATCCCCGAGGGGCGGCTCATCATCCTGGGCTTCAACGCCTTGAGCCCCTGGGCGCTCCTGCGCCTGGGGAACCCCGGGCGAGTGCCCTGGTGCGGCCACTTCCTGACCCGTTACCGCGTCGCTGAGTGGCTGTCCCTACTCGGTTTTGATCTGGAGATGCAGCGGATGTTGGTATTTCAGGCCCCTTGGGGCGGCTCCCGATGGTGTTCGGGCAGTCTTCTTGACCGGGCGGGCAGCCGCATCTGGCCGGCCTTGGGCGGCGTCTATGCGCTGCGCGCCGTCAAGCGCGTCTCCACCCTGACGCCCC
>JBATOB010000348.1:0-7867 GCA_049290655.1 Chromatiaceae bacterium
GCTTATGCCGGCCCCTGATTTGGACTCCGGATTGAATCCCTTCATGAAAAAGCGACCTGAAATTCTGCTGATTGGCGCCGACGGTCAGGTCGGCTGGGAGTTGCAACGCACCCTGGCGCCCTTGGGAAATCTGACGCGCGCTACCCTCGATGGTCGCTGGGAGCAGGCCCTGGACCTGGCCAACGCCGAGTCCATCGCCTGGGTCCTCCGCGCGACCCGGCCCGATATTGTCATCAACGCCGCCGCCTACACGGCGGTGGACAAGGCCGAGACCGAACAGGACCTGGCGCAACGTATCAATGGGGATGCCCCCGGCCTGCTGGGCCGCCTGCTCGCCGAGCGCCGCGTGCCCGTCCTCCATTACTCCACGGATTTTGTCTTCTCCGGTCAGGCCGAGCGCCCCTACCAGGAGGACGATGAACCCGACCCCCTCAATGTCTATGGCGCCACCAAGCTCGATGGTGAAAATCGGCTTCTCGACTCTGGCGCCCCGGCCCTGATTCTGCGCACCAGTTGGGTCTATGGCCGCTATGGCCAAAACTTCCTCCTCACCATGCGGCGCCTGCTGCGGGAACGGGAGGAACTCAAGGTGGTGGATGACCAGATCGGCGCTCCCACCTGGAGCCGCCTGCTGGCCGAGGTCAGCGCCCAACTCCTCTACCGTGTCCTGAGCGGCGACATCGACCTGGAGCGTCAGTCCGGCCTCTACCACGTCAGCGGCGGCGGCCAGACGAGCTGGTGGGGCTTCGCCAAGGCTATCCAGCAGGCCAGCGGCCTGAGCTGCCGGCTGCTGCCCATCCCCTCGCGGGACTATCCCTCGCCCGCTAAACGCCCGGCCTATTCGGTGCTGGATAACGGCAAGCTCCTGGACACCTTCGGGCTTGCCCTCCCGCATTGGGAAACCTCCCTGGCGATGTGTCTGGCGGAGACTTGAGGGGCAGGCAAGGGCACGTCTGACCACGGATTTCTTCCCTTGGCTTTCTGGTGTCCTTGCGGGTCTGACCTTGACCCCCCCGAAGACCGCATCCATACTCAAAATCACTCCGAGTGGCTTGGGTTCCCCCTAATCTCTCCCTCCAAAATTATGTCAACCACCAGAGGTAACACCATGAAAAAAATGCTCCTGGCAGCCCTGTGTTCGGCCGCGACTCTGCCCGCCCTTGCCCAAGAGGCGAAGGTTGACATCACGCTGAATGCCGCCATGCCCTCCATTCGCGACCCGTCCCGGAACGATGCCTTCAAGTTCACCCTGACGGACGCCAAGATCGTCACCAGCCTCGCCCTGGAATGTCAGGCGGGTCGGACCCAGGTCCTGGTATTGCGTACCAACGAGCAATGCAGCGTTTCCGGTACAGGTTCCATCGTCAACCCCAGTAATCCTGGCCAGCGGATGCCGCGGGCTCAGTACGCGGGCGGCTTTACGGTCAAGGAGAATGGCCAGGTCGAAGGCAACACCCTCAGCGTGAACTACCTGGCGGTTGGCAAGGTCCCCGCCTCCTCGGAATCCTTTGGTGGGGGCATGATGCTCAAGCCGGAAAATCCCTCTCCAGGGGCCGCGGAACTGCAGGCCACCATCCTGAAGAAATTGAGAGGTGAAAAGGCGACGGGCTCCGTCATCGACGAACGGGTGGACACCGTCCAGCTCTCCAGCTTTTTTATCCCCTCGGCGGGGCTGCCCTCGGAGAAGGGCTGTGCCTGGAACGGTGACATGATCTTTTCCTACCAGACGAACTCCTGGTTCATCAATGTCACCGCCAAGTGTGGAGAGAAAAATTATGCCCTTAAGGGTAATATGCCCTGGACCGACACCCCCGGCGCGACCACGCAGACCCAGTATGACCTGACCCTGACCCTGCCGAGCGCGGCGATCGGGTCGGACGATGCCCTCTTCGCCAACCCAGATGGTGATAGCGAGCTTTTTGCCACGGTCGATGGCGTGACCGGCACCATCATCATGAAGGAATCGGGCCATGTGAAGGCCAAGGTGGATGGGGTCGAGGACGAGGTGGCGACCCAGATCGAGGGCAGCGGTGCCCTCAAGGGGACCAATGTCTCCCTGGAGGCGGTGCGCTCCTTCACGGTGCTGATCGGTATCCTGTCGCGGACCTTCTTTGGGGCCTGATACCCCGCTTCTCGCACCGGGGCTTGGCCATGCCAGGCCCCGGTGGCCCATCTCCCGGAAATCCGCGCCTCGGGTGCGGTGGCCAGGCCCGAAATGGGCCCGTTATAATTTCGCGCTTTAATCGGGCGCCTTCCCACCGGATGTTTCATGGCCCAGCTCCAAGAGCAACTCGCTAAGCGGCGAACCTTCGCCATCATTTCCCACCCCGATGCTGGCAAGACTACCCTGACCGAAAAGCTGCTGCTGTTCGGCGGGGCCATCCAGATGGCGGGTACCGTCAAGGGCCGCAAGGCCGCGCGGCACGCTACCTCCGACTGGATGGAACTGGAAAAGCAACGGGGCATCTCGGTGACCTCCTCGGTCATGCAGTTCCCCTATGGCGATGCCATCGTCAATCTGCTCGACACTCCGGGTCACGAGGACTTCTCGGAGGACACCTACCGGACCCTGACGGCGGTGGATTCCGCCCTCATGGTTATTGATGTGGCCAAGGGCGTGGAAGAGCGCACCATTAAGCTCATGGATGTGTGTCGCCTGCGCGCCACGCCCATCCTCACCTTTGTCAACAAGCTGGATCGGGAAGGGCGTAACCCTATTGAGGTCCTGGACGAGATCGAGCAGGTGCTCAAGGTCCGCTGCGCCCCCGTCACCTGGCCCATTGGCATCGGTAAGCGCTTCAAAGGCGTTTACGACCTGCGCAATGGCAAAACGCATCTCTTCAGCGCCCAGCATGGTGGCCGCATCCGTAGTGGCGAGGTGATTGACGGCCTGGACAATCCCCGGATGAATGAGTTGTTGGGGGACCAGGCGGAGGAACTGCGCGAGGAGATGGAACTGGTGGCCGGCGCCAGCCACTCGCTGAACCTGGCCGACTACCTGGCGGGGGAGCAGACGCCGGTCTTCTTTGGTTCCGCCATCAATAACTTCGGCGTCGAGGAACTGCTGCGGGCCTTCGTCGATTATGCCCCGCCGCCCCGTCCGCGCGCGACCCTGCAGCGCGAGGTTCTCCCGGCGGAGGAGGGCTTCACGGGCTTCGTCTTCAAGATCCAGGCGAACATGGACCCTGGCCATCGGGATCGCATCGCCTTCCTGCGCGTCTGTTCCGGCAGCTATCGCAAGGGCATGAAGATGCGTCATGTCCGCATCGGCAAGACCATTCAGGTCGCCAACGCCATCACCTTTCAGGCCGACGAGCGGCACCTGGTGGAGGAGGCCTGGCCCGGCGACATCATCGGCCTGCATAACCATGGCACCATCCAGATTGGCGATACCTTTACCGAGGGCGAGGAGCTTAAGTACCTGGGCATCCCCTTCTTCGCCCCCGAGCTGTTCAGGCGCGTGGTACTGAAGGATCCTTTGAAGATGAAGGCCCTGCAAAAAGGGGTGGTCCAACTCTCGGAGGAGGGCGCGACCCAGGTCTTTCGCCCCCTCAAGAATAACGATCTCATCCTCGGCGCCGTCGGTAACCTCCAGTTTGATGTCGCCGCCTACCGGCTCAAGGATGAATATAGTGTCGAGGCCGTCGTCGAGCCCGTGAGCGTCCATACGGCCCGCTGGGTGGTCTGCAAGGATGACAAAATCCGGGAACGATTCCAGGATAAAGCTTACGAGAACCTGGCCCTGGATGGTGATAACCAGTTGGTTTATCTGGCGCCCACCCGCGTCAACCTGAGCCTGATCCAGGAACGCTGGCCGGATATCCGATTCCTGGCGACCCGCGAACTTTAACCGCGTCGCCTCATCGCGATAGCTCCCTGAAGGAGGATAAGGAAGGATGGAAATTGAAGCCGTAGCTAAGCTCATTCGTTCCGGTCTGCCGGATGCCCAGGTCCAGGTCACTGGCGACGGCAGTCACTTTGAAGCCTTGGTGGTCAGCACGGCCTTCCTCGGTAAGAGCCCGCTGGAAAGGCAGCGCCTGGTCATGGCTACCGTGCGACCACAGCTAGAGAGCGGCGAACTCCACGCCCTCTCGATCAAGGCCCAGATCCCGGACCCAGGGAGTGACCAGGGCGGATAAGTCCCACCAGGCTTCTCAGGCCTGCCGTCCGCACCGGCCAACATTCGCCGATTTCGCCAAGCTGGTGCGGATGGCCTCCGCAAGGCCAAGCCTCCTCGGCCGGCGTGGCAACCGAGGGTGTGGGAACCCGGGTTTCTTGGGCTGGTAATCTGGCTTTGGAGAGCCATACTTTTGGTTGAAGGTAAGCACCAACCAAAAGGAGGCTAGCCATGTTCCTGAAACACAAAGCCAGCGGCAAGCTCGTCGAAGTGCTGGGTCTGCGCGATCTCTTTAATCCCATCCATGAGTTACTCATCGGTCGCTATCATGCCGGCGAGGAATTGCAGGATCCCGAGCAATTCCGCAAAGCCGATCTGGTGTTCTGCTCCGGTGAACCCTTGCCAAAGTGCTGGACCGACGTCCACTATCGCGATGACGAGGCCTTTCACCACTACCGCCTTGCACCCTGAGCATTGAGCCAAGCGGTGGCTGCGCCCCGTCCCTACCTCCTGCGAAATCGCTTAATCCCTCGGACAGGGTGGCGACACGGGGCGCCTATCGGGCGTGGCCTTGGGTGAAAAAATGCCGATTTGACGGCCCCATGACCTGTCCCTAAAATGCATCGTTCTGAGTCGGGCGCATAGCTCAGCGGGAGAGCACTGCCTTCACACGGCAGGGGTCGGTGGTTCGATCCCACCTGCGCCCACCAATCAAATTAAGGGTTTGGAATACCCGAAAAGAGCATGGATAGCTCATCAGGTGGAATTCCATCTCGGAACCTGATTTCCACTTCCCCTCAGCCTCGAATCAAAGTACTCCTCATGTAGGGGGGTGATGGTTGCGTCAGGGGATCTGCGCGGGGCCGAGTGGGGCGACATCGACCTGGACGCCGCAGAGTGGCGCTACACCGTGACCAAGACCAACACCCCGCACCATTTGCTGGCCTCACGTGGCAATCCCCTTCAACTCGAAATGCTGCTCCAGCGAGTCAACCAGCTTCTGGGTCAAATCCAGCGTGCCGTTGAAACGAATTTGCTGCCAGGCACGCAGGTTGAACCCGATGGTGCTGTCCTGCAACTCGGTTGAGTCCGCGATCAGGATGAAGTTCTCGTGCGGCTCGCCCCGGCCCTGGTTCAGCCCCATCAGGAAGCCCACCTCGTGGTAGACGTTCTTGTTGCTCTGGGTCAGGTCGGCGATCAGCAGCCCGCAGCCGTTGATGACTTGCAGGATTTCATCGGCGATGGTGTAGCTGTGGCCCTTGTTCTCCCGGTCGATGCGGATGGGCTTGAGCGCAAGCCCGGCCTGTTGCAAAGCATGATCCTTGTTGACCTGGGCGATGGCCGTCTCGATGGCCTTGTAAACGGCATCCGTATGCGTGCCGAATTCCATCGACACGAACACCTCGCGGTGGCGGGCGGATAACACGCTCTCGAACACCTCGACTAGGCTTGCCGCATCCACCGCCTGGGTGGTAGTGGTAACCCAAGCCGCGCGTGGTCGTGGCGGGAGCCAGGCGGTCGATGCGGTTGTTGGTGATCCAGCGGGCGAACGCGGATAGCTGCTTGCCCTGATTCTTGAGTGCGAAGTACGCGAAGGCCACGAGCACGCCATGGCATCCCGACTCGCGCAAATGGTTTCGATGGGGTTCTTCGTAAACCGCATTGACCGTCTTGAGCGCGGCGCGCAGGCGCGAGACTTGCGCATCCAGGCCGGCGGCGTCGCTGGCCTGGCTCAGGGTGGCGTCCTTGGCGATGAGGAACTGGGTCAGCGCCAGGGCCAGGGTGTGGCGGTTTTCGAAAGGCTTGGACAGACCGCCGAGAAACTCCCCATTGAACTGGGGCAGCAGCTTGCGCGCCAGGTAATAGGCCGGGCCGAAACTGGGTTTGCTGAGCAGGTCGTCGTCGGAAAACAGCGCGTCGTCTCCGGCTTGCAGGATAAGACGTAGGTTCTCCTCCGAAGTCAGCGGAATCTGCTTGGCGTTGATGTTGTGGAATACCACCTTCTCGAACCGCTGGGCCTGGGCGGGGTCATCGTGCAGCACGATGCAGAAGGGGGTGGGCAGGCTATAGTTGGCCTCGCCTAGTTTCGCATCCTTGGCGGCACTCAGGCGATGGTTGCCGTCAATGCGGAATAGTTTTACTGGATTGCCTAGCCTTGATTTAGAAAGCGTAAACCCATCGCTAAGTCTATCTTCCGGCAGTTCCAGGTAGGCCAGTTGCGGCGCGTTGGCGCCACCCACCGTTTCCAGCGCCTTGGGCAGTTTGGTGGTGACCGTCTTCACGGAGAGACCGTTAACGTTGGAGGTAAAGCCAGTGCCGGCATGGATGTCCGCCACCGGCGCGACGCTGCGCTTGCCCTTGTAAGCGTTGAAATCGAATTGCAGCGACGCCGACAGGATCACCTCGGGGAAGAATAGATATTGCCGGTCGGTCAGAAAGCGCTCGATCTCTTCCTTGTGGGTGTCGATCAGGTTTCGTTGGTACTCGGCATTGAACTCGGAACAGCGGGCCAACTCGCCTAGGGGGGCGACGCCCCGAATCACCGTGAAGCCACCCAACGAGGCATGCAGGATGCCGGAAAGAATCATGACGTGCCTCCCTGTAACAGTTGTTGTACGAAGCGTTCGCGGGCCTGACGCCAGATAGCTTCGGCGTGGACTTCTAATCTGTCGGCTTCGTTGTTTCGACGATATACCTCTCCGGCAATTTTCATCTGCGTGGATTTGTCAGGAAGAGGAATAAGCACTTTGGCCAACTCGTCTTGTGTGATGGCGGGATAGTTTCCGCCACTAGCACGGCGAAGCATTTGCTTGAGAGAGAGCGAAAGTCTCAACGCCGCCCACAGGAATGTACGGTTTACCTGGTTTTCATCCACGTAACGGATGACCGCGAAGCCAGTTGACGCTATGCATTCTTCATGTGCGTCATTCAGCAATGCGATTGATCCATGGTGCGGCCTCGTAAGGCTGACGATGATGTCATCAGGTCGCACAACCATTCGCGCACGGCTTGGTGCATCAGCAACCGGAACGTCTGATGCTGTAGCCTGTCCTCTCCGGCGGTCTACTCCGCTGATTTCGATATATCGAAATGTCGGTCCCGGGTATTCATTCGTATTCCAAGTGTCGCTGGAAAATTCAACAAGTGAGCCAAGCTGAGCATGGGGTACATCTCGAATCGTCCGCTCAATTTCGACGAACTCGGGGGAATGATAGAAAGGATCAATTCGCCCCTCTGCTGCGTTTCGTTTTATCGCATAGACTTTTCGGCCATCCTCCTTTGCAATTGCCAATCCCATCTGCGCAATTGCCCATGGTTCAAAGGTGACCAGCAGCCGCTTCGCCTCCGCCAAGGCGCGGTCGCGCTCGGCGCGGGTGGCGTCGAGTTCGGCAATCAGGCGGCGCTGTACGTCGAGGGGCGGGAGGGGGATTTCAAGCTTCAGTAGTTCAGGGGTATTGATGCTATGTACCGTTGCGCCGTGCTTGCGTATGAGTGGTAATAAATAATCTTGATGAACACTCAGGTAATAAGCGAGGTACTTGGGCACCATTTCCGCACTCAACTTCAGCGCCTTGATGTCTTGATTGATCGTTGCTTGTTCAGTTAGTACGGCAGCCGGTAGGGCAATGCCATTAACTTAAGCCTCAGCGGCAGCGCTTGTAGTTCCGGTGGAAGCCCTGGATCTTTGCGGGTTTCATCGGTCGCGGGAAAGACCGGTCGGGTCTGACGGCCTCAACGGTCATCGCCATG